>NZ_DCYU01000030.1:20299-20941 GCF_002331165.1 Pseudoalteromonas sp. UBA2102 | reverse complement strand
CAAATTCAGATAAAAATAACTAATAGCCAAGCCTTAGTTTATATTGTTGTATTTTTAAACAAAAAAGAGTCAAAATGCTCGCGATTTAAACACATACACCTTGGAGCAAAGACATGAACCCAATAAACACCCTAAACCAAAATGCAGCAGCCCACGTTGGCGTAAAACCAACTAACCGTAAAGCTAAAATGCTTGCTAAATTAAACCGTATGGGCAAAAAGTTAGCATTAAACAGCGCCGCGCAATACAAATAATCAACCTTGTTATGATTATTAAGCAGGGGCAGTAAACAACTAACCACTATTGAAAGCGCTTCTTTAGCTCCCTTAGTTTGCTGCCACCCTTTAATTTTTAGTTTAAATCCTTCTAATTTCCCTCTATTTACAAAAAAAAGCGTAATTACGCCTACTTTTTAAGCAAACAGTTTATTTGCTATTTACACGACGGTATCACCTAAGTATTATTCTGCGTCACGGAGAGATGGCAGAGTGGTCGAATGCACCGGTCTTGAAAACCGGCATAGGTTTGTAGCCTATCTAGGGTTCAAATCCCTATCTCTCCACCACTATTTAATTAATGGTATGAATAAACTACCGTTAATACGATCTGTTATGCGTTGGAGAGGTGTCCGAGTGGCCGAAG
>NZ_DCYU01000030.1:19712-19885 GCF_002331165.1 Pseudoalteromonas sp. UBA2102 | reverse complement strand
CTTAGTTGCGGTTTTTTTGTGCCTAAAATTTAACAACCCATGTATCCAAGGAGGGTGAGAATCCTCGCTAGGGTTCGATAAAATGTCTGGAACACTTTAAGCCGCCGTAGGCGTTGCGAAGCAATTAATTACATGGATGTAATTAAGCTAATCCCTCCTTCTCCACCATTTCT
>NZ_DCYU01000030.1:0-19370 GCF_002331165.1 Pseudoalteromonas sp. UBA2102 | reverse complement strand
CTTAGTTGCGGTTTTTTTGTGCCTGAAATTTAACAACCCATGTATCCAAGGAGGGTGAGAACCCTCGATAGGGTTCGATAAAATGTCTGGAACAGTTTAAGCCGCCGCAGGCGTTGCAAAGCAATTAATTACATGTATGTAATTAAGCTACTCTCTTCTTCTCCACCATTTCTTATTAAAATAGGTGAATCAAAACACATTGAATACACTGGATAGTTACGGCATTATTAATAACAACTCCACTAACGTAAGTTTAATTATGTTTCGTTTAATTGCACCTTTAATAGGCCTTGTGGCTTTAAGTACACACGCAGCCCAAGACATTACGGTTTTTAAATGCACAATTAAAGGAGTCGCTACATTTAGCCAAACACCCTGTGCTGACAATGCAGAAGTTATTAAGCTAAAACAGCCACTAGTTGCCGATAAGTACGGCAATAATGCAAACTCACCCGCAATGCCTGGTGCCTCTGTAGATAACTACATTGAGATTAAAAAAATTGATCGTGAAATTAAACGCCACCAGCTTACTATCAAAAATTATAAAGAAGACTTAGCTGACGCCAAACAACAAGCCAGCTATGTTACTCAAGATCAAGCTAATAGAATGGGCGCCGAATCAATAGCCGATGCGATAGCCACTAAAACTACGGCGATTCAAAACCGCTATAACGCATTAATTAGCGCTGTAGAGCAACAAATCTCTATTTTACAGCAGCAGAAACAGCAGCTGAGCAAACAACCTTAACTGCTAAATAAGCAGTTTACACATTGCGCAAGGTACACCTTTTACAACATATATTAAAAAATACCGCAAATAACATACTGTTCGCTATACTGATATTTAAAATTAAGTACTTTTAAAAAGTCAGGGAGCTATGTGAAAAATTTTAACTCAAAATATCATTCAGTTATCTTTTACATAATTTTTTCATTAGCGTACTTTTTAATTGGTATTTCACTCACTAAGCTCGCCTTTAATACTCAAATTATCCCGGTATGGTTACCTGCAGGTATTGCCTTAGTTGGATGCTATATGTGGTGGTGGCGCTTCATTCCAGCGCTTTTTATAGCAGCCTTTGCTTTTAACTTTAATATTTTTGACAGCACAGCTCACGATATGGTGTTAGTTGGCAATACCTTCAGCCAAGCCATGTATATTGCTATTGGCATTGTATTGCAGGCAATGGTGGGGGCTGGTTTACTTAAATATTGGCTTGGGCACCCGCTGTATTTTAAAAAACGCGCAAGTATCATTTATTTTATTTTTGTTGTGGGCATTGCGGTTAGTTTAATTTCAGCAAATTTTGGGGTTTTTGCGCTGAGCCAATTTAACTCCGCATACGATATTAAAGATCATTGGCAAAATGTGTTATTTTGGTGGCTAGGAGACTCATTAGGCGTAATTATTGCCACTCCTCTGCTATTGGTGCTTACTCAGTTTAAGGGGCAAAATAGGCCTATATCGCCGCTGCCTACGTTAGCGGTATGTAGTATTTTATTTGTATCTGTTGCAGTAACTACTCAGCTTTATAACCAAGAAAACAGACAAAATACCGTTAAAGTCGCCGAGCGAGAAGCTCACATTATTGAAAATAGCTTATATCGCTACATCAACCAAAGTTTAATAGCGGTGCAAAGCTTAGCCAGCCAAGTACAATCTAACCCAGATTTAAACCAACAAGACTTTTACGCCTACGCCAGCGAGTTACTGACGCAGCATTCGTTTATTAAAGCGCTTTCGTGGAATCAAAAAATAGCGCAAAGTGAGCGAGATTCGTTTACCAAAGAAGTTGCCGATATATACCACCTAGACTTTGAAATTGTCGGCGAGCCCCTTGAACCAGACGATCCTATGGTCATCGTTAAATACATTGCCCCTTTTAATGGCAACCAAAAAGCGGTTGGTTTTAATGTGTACTCAAACCCAGACAGAAAAGCATCGCTAGTAAACCCTGCAATTAGGTATCAGCCAGTCAGCACTAAAATTATTCAGTTAGTGCAAACAGCTGAGCCTGAGCCTGCCTATCTGCTATTTGCCCCCGTGTACGAACAACAACAGCAAAAAGCTATTATAAAGGGGTACGCAACAGGTGTGTTTTTAGTGCGTAATATTATTGAGCAAGCGATTAACGAGCAACAATCAGAGATGTTTTCTATTGCGCTCTATGAAGATGTAAATAAGCCCGCATTTTATAGTAACTACGGCAAAAGTTTAAATATCGCTCAGGGCAGCCGTGTTATGAAACTAAAGCTCAGCTTTGGTGGGCAAACATGGAATGCACATTTAGCCTTAAAAGAGAAATACCTTGCCCCCCATAATAACCAATTAACACTGTTTTTAATGGCCTTACAATTGGTGGTATGTGCCTTAATTTTAATTGTTTTACTGCTTTTTAATCAGCAACAAATTGCCCTTACCCGAAAAGTCGCAGAGCGCACCCATTCGCTTGCGCAAGCTAAAAAGCAATCTGACTTAGCTAATCAGGCTAAAAGCCGATTTTTAGCTAATATGAGCCATGAAATACGCACACCATTAAATGCTGTTATTGGCTTTTCATCATTAGCGCGCAAAGAAGACAACGCACACACTCTTATTGGTTACTTAGACAAAATAAACTCTTCATCTAAAAGCTTACTAAACCTGATTAACGACATACTTGATATTTCAAAAATTGAATCACATAAGCTTAAGCTAGAAAGCACAGCGTTTGACCTTCATGCAATTATAAAGCGTATTAACACAATGTTTGAAGCCAGTGCAGCCAATAAAGGCATTGGCTGGCAGGTTAGCAGTCATCTTCCGGTAGATACTTGGTATGTAGGCGACCCTTTACGCTTTGAGCAAGTAGTGCTAAACCTTTGCAGCAACGCGATAAAATTTACAGAGCAAGGCAAAGTAAATGTAGATTTTGGCGGAGAGTTTATCAGTACTGACAAAGTTAAAATAACCGTAACCGTTACAGATACGGGTATTGGCATAGAGCCCACCCAGCAGTCCAAGCTATTTAGTGCCTTTACCCAAGCCGACGACTCAACATCAAGGCGATACGGTGGCACAGGTCTGGGCTTAACTGTCGTAAAAGAACTCAGTAAATTAATGGGCGGTAACATCACATTACAGAGCGAACCAAACGTTGGCTCTACGTTTAAATTTGACGTTGAGCTTCGCACCAGCCCAGTACAAGAGCAAGCCGAGCTTGTATACTCGGGTACTAAATTGGCGGCTTTAAAAGTGCTAGTAGCAGAAGATAACCCGGTAAACCAAATGGTAATTAAAGCCATGCTAGGCTCATTAGGTATTGTTGCCCATATTGTCGAAAATGGTGAAGCGGCAGTAGATATAGCAAAAGAGCAACACTTTGACTTAATTTTAATGGACTGCCAAATGCCAATAATGGATGGTTACAGAGCCACCGCCCTAATTAGACAATTTAAAAGTGAGGTAGAGCTGCCTATTATTGCGCTGACCGCCGATGTTATGCCTGAGGATAAAGCCCATGCTCAAGCCGTTGGTTTTAATCAGCATCTTGCAAAACCGCTAGAACTGGTTAAGCTAACCGCGTGCTTAGCCCAATACGCCGAAATTGAAGAGCACTAATACAATAATGCGCTAAATAAATGCGCTTGTGTTAACTTAGTTTAAAACGCCACCACCCACTATAAAGCAGCCCAAGGTAAGCAGTAATGGCAACTTTTACCCACCAATGGTTTAGTGATATTAAACAGATAGACGTACACGAATGGACTCGATTATTCGGTAATGAACCTTTTACCCGCCATGCATTTTTATATGCATTAGAGCAAAGCCACTGTGTAAACAAAGAGACAGGCTGGCAGCCTCAGCACTTAGCGGTTTATGAAGCTGACAAATTAGTCGCACTCGCACCTGGGTATTTAAAAAGCCACTCTTACGGAGAGTATGTTTTTGATTGGGCATGGGCAGAAGCCTACGAGCAACACGGATTAGCCTATTACCCTAAATGGCTAAGCGGTGTACCTTTTAGCCCTATTGAAGGCCAGCGTATTGCCATTGCACATACGAATACACAAAGCGTATACGAGTACATAAAAAAGCAATTAAATTTAACCAGTGTGGAGCAAGGTTGGTCTGGCTGGCATGTTAACTTTTGCCCAAAGTTTCAAGCTCAAGCCCTGTGTACTGAGGATATAATGCAGCGCGTAGGCGTGCAGTTTCAATGGTTTAATAAAGGCTTTAAAACCTTTGACGATTTTTTAAATACACTCACCGCACGCAAACGAAAAACGCTAAAAAAAGAGCGAGCTAAAATAGCGCAGCAAAATATTTCCATTGAATGGCTGCAAGGCTCGCACCTAAGCCCTGAAACAATGCAGCTATTTTGTGAGTTTTATCAGCGTACTTATTTAAAACGTTCTGGGCATTTAGGGTATTTAAATATTGAGTTTTTTACTTTATTACAGGCACTAATGGGCGATCAGCTAATTATTATGCTTGCCAAAAAAGACAACAAAATAGTGGCAGCAACGCTAAGCTTACAAGGTGAAAACACCTTGTATGGCCGCTATTGGGGCGCCAGCGAAGAAATAGACTCCCTTCATTTTGAGCTGTGTTACTACCAAGGGATTGAGTTTGCGATTAAGCATAACTTACATTGCTTTCACTCCGGCGCTCAAGGTGAGCATAAAATACCTCGTGGGTTTGAGCCTGTTTTTACCTACTCTAGCCACTATATTGTTGAACCCGACTTTAGAGCAGCAATAAACGACTACCTAAAGCGAGAACGCCAGCATATGACAATTTATAAAACGCAGTGCGCTGATTTACTGCCGTTTAAAAACCAATAACTGATTGTTCGCTGGCATAGCTGTATCACTTATGAGTGTAAGGCCAGCATGCCTTGCTAATTGCTCTATGGCCTCAAAATCACGAATACCGCTAAATGGGTCACGCTGTGTTAAAAAGCGATCGAACTCTTCATTACTTGCACTTGTAAACTGCCCTTGGTATTTGAAAGGGCCATAAATACACACTACACCTTGGCTTACTAAGTGTGTTGTAACCCCTTTAAAAAATTGCTCAACCAACTGCCAACTTACAATATGAAACGTATTTGCTGTGTAAATGGCATCTACGTTATTTACCGGCCATGCATAATTCAAATCAAGCTCAAGAGGGCCGTGTAAATTAGTTAAATTTGCCTCCTTATGCCATAAACTTATGCCCTCATGGTTTATACGGCGATCACTTGTATACCACTGTAAATGCGGTAATTGCTCAGCAAAAAACACACTATGCTGCCCCGTACCCGAGCCTACTTCGAGTACCGATTTTGTCTTATTAAAAGCCGTTTTAAGCACCTCTAAAATAGGACCCTTATTGTTTTCACACGCTTGTGAGAAAGGTTTGATCATGACCTGCACCAATATTGAAACTTATTGCACAACATTAACGCAAAAAAATGGCACTGAACAATTAAAGTTTTATAGATAATTTATAAAAGTGAGTTAATTCATGGCACTAAAATAAAAATAAGACGATGGTATGTATTATGCTTTAATTAAATCAACCCTAAGTAGGGTGTATTACCAATATTAAATACGAGGATAAAATTATGCATACTCCCCCTTACACCGCTGTAGACGCTGTGGTCTCAGTGACAGAAAAAAGCACCGAAAAACCAAGCAGCACCTGTGATAGTAGAGCCACTGTAATCGACTTACTTTCTCACTGTAACCAAAATCAACAGGCGCTAAAAAAACATGAAACAGACCAAATATTCATTCTTGGCTATAATTGATACTCAATTAAACGCTGCAAATAATTTTTATAATAACTGTTTACACTGAAACCGATTAAATGTAATGATAACTATTATCGTTAACTTAAATCGGTTTTTTTATGTCTCCCTTTCAGGCATTACAGCCTTATCATCATGAACTTGCTTGTAACTGCTTACGCCCAGGCTTACATGCGCCTATGGTGGTAGCTCACTACATAGAAACCGCTTTAAACGTTGCTAAAAGCTTTGAAAAACAGCGTAACCCGTTACTACAAGAATTATATTTATTACGCACTCACCATGAAATTATCAATAAAATGTGCGACCCTCTAATACACAATGCCATTCGTAAGCAGTGCCTTGAGCAATTATATAAACCCTTATTGGCATTAAAACGCTTTTACTATGCACATAACGATACTGAAAAATTTTTAAAACTTGAGCGCGAAGCTCGCGTACTCAGTCACGAATTTAACCCTTTTTAAGGAGCGACTTATGAGCAATTTTAGAACCGAATCCGACAGCATGGGTGAATTACAGGTCCCTAGTGATGCGCTATACCAAGCGCAAACCCAGCGTGCAGTTAACAACTTTGCTATTAGCGGCTTAACTATGCCAAAACAGTTTGTAACAGCGCTTGCATACATTAAGCAAGCTGCAGCACAAAGTAACTTTGAGCTAAATCACTTAAGTAAAAGTAAAGCCAACGCTATTGAGCAAGCATGCCAACAAATTATTGATGGCGAGCATTACGAGCACTTCCCGGTTGATATTTTCCAAACTGGCTCAGGCACCAGCTCGAACATGAACGCTAATGAAGTTATCGCAACGCTTGCAACCCGCATTGGTAATGAGCCAATTCACCCCAACGATGATGTAAATATGGGGCAAAGCTCTAACGATGTGGTGCCTACAGCCATTGCACTAAGTAGTGCTATTAACGTGGTTTATGAATTACTGCCATCTCTTGAAAAACTATCGCAGAGTTTAGAGCAAAAAAAGGCAGACGTTGGCAAAATAGTTAAAACAGGCCGTACGCATTTAATGGATGCCATGCCCGTTACGTTTGAGCAAACGCTAAGCGCGTGGCAATCACAAGTAAATAATGCAGCCTCAGGCATTCGCCATAGCTTAGAGCGAGTATGTGAGCTTGCCCAAGGCGGGACAGCTGTTGGCACGGGCATTAATGCTGATGGCGAATTTGCCTCAAAGTTTGCTAAAAACTTAAGCGCAAATGTGGGTATAAGCTTTAAGCCAAGCAGTAACTTTTTTTACAATATTGGCTCGCAAGATGCCATTGTAGCGCTCTCAGGTCAGCTAAAAGTACTCGCTGTAGCGCAAATGAAAATAGCCAATGACTTACGCTGGATGAACTCAGGTCCACTTGCCGGGCTTGGCGAAATAGAGCTTGAAGCACTGCAACCAGGCTCATCGATTATGCCGGGTAAAGTAAACCCGGTGATCCCAGAAGCGGCAGCCATGGTAAGCGCTCAAGTTATAGGTAACGATGCAACCATCACTGTGGCAGGCCAAGCCGGTAATTTTGAGCTAAACGTAATGCTACCTGTTATTGCGCACAATATTTTACAAAGCATTGAGTTACTTGCTAATAGCGCCCAAGCATTGGCAGATAAAGCCATTGCGAGTTTTAAAGTAAACCAGCCCAATATTGATAAAGCACTGGCCAAAAATCCAATTTTAGTGACAGCGCTTAATCCGGTGATCGGTTACGAAAAAGCAGCCAAAATAGCTAAGCAAGCCTACAAAGAAGCCCGCCCAATTATTGATGTCGCAGAGCAAGAAACCGACCTTCCACGCAGTGAATTAGAAAAACTGCTTAACCCCACTAAACTTACCCAAGGCGGTTTATAAAGATAAATCTAAAACGGCTTTAATTACTTGATAATATAGTTTTTATTGCCGTTAAAAATGCACCGTGTATGATAGTGATGAATAATTCATCACTATCAAGGTTTGTTATGCGTACTCCACTGTTAGCCCTACTTTTACCACTTTGTTTAACTGCATGCCTCGAAACAACATCGCAAGATGCACCAACTAACTCGGTGAACGAGCTTAAAGAAGTACCGCATAAAGAAGTACCTCAACAAACCAGCAGTGAAAACAAGCACAAAAACCCTACTGATGCATCGCAACCCATAAAAACCGCTTTAAAAGCAGTATCACTTAACGACATTAAAACCGCAAAAAGCGAGCTTAATACGTTAATTGCCAATACACAGTGCGATACCTCTGCACAATGTAAGGTTATGCCTGTAGGAAGCAAAGCTTGCGGCGGACCAAGTGATTATGTTGTTTACTCAACAAAATCAGCTAAAGAGGGGCAAGTCAGTTCGCTTGCAAAGCAAATAACAACGCTTGAAAAAGCCTACAACATACAAAATGAAATGATGAGCACGTGCCAGCATTTAACTTCGCCAAGCACGCAGTGTGTTGAAAATAAATGTGTTAAACTTGAAGGTTCAGCGGTAAGTGTATTTTAAGGACAAGGTTATGAGTTGTTTACCATCAGCAATTAAATTATCAATTGTGAGTGTTGCCACCAGCGCTATGCTATTACTTAGCGGCTGTGCAAGCACATCATCAAGTACTGAGCAAAATCAGAATTTGTCTGACTTGAACTACGATCTTAATAACATTGTTAGTGATAATAGTTGCACCGCAAGCTTTCAATGTAAGGTACTCGAAGTAGGTGCACGAGCATGTGGTGGGCCAAGTAAGTATGTTGTGTATTCAACGCTTAATACCTCTCAAGAGCACGCCGAAGAAGTTGCCCAAAAAATTACACAACAACAAAAAGCGCAAAACAAAGCGCAAGGTTTAACCGATTGCTCACCGGTACTTGAGGTACAAACCCTGTGTATTAATCAGCAATGCCAGGCATTTGATATAAAATAGCGCAAACGCCAATTTCAGCGTTAACCTATAAAAGGTATTAACGCTGAAATAACCACCACCAACACCACACAAATTCCTGCTTTAACAATATATTTCATTGGCATTTCTTTTTTTACCCAGTACGCATAAATAAATCGCACAAAGTAACTTGCAGCTGTGCCAAATAAAGCAAAAATAATTAAGTAAGCAATTAAAATAATATTCATATAAATCTAAATTAACTACTTAGTGTTTTTTTAGTATGAGCAATTAATAACTCTGCTACTTGTTGCTTTACGGCTCGCTTATCATCACTTTGGACATTAAACCGCGTTGCAAGTTGGGCTATTTCATCATCGTTTAAATTAAACGATAGGCGCTGACGTGTTTTTTTAGACTTTACATCTAAGCCTAAAATTTTACGGATCATATCTGAGGGCGTAAGCTCTTGGTCAATGGCCTGCTTTTTTATCGACTTTTGTACTTCGCTGCTTAAATCAAATGCCATTTGTGTGGCACGCACGGCTTGCTCTTGACGTAACCACTTATCTTTAGCATCACTCACTTCGCATCTCCTGGAAACAAGTCGACTATATCGGTAATTGGGCGTGTTAGCGTTAGTGACACTTCGGTCTCACCGCCATCCCATATTTCAATATTTAAGCCATGCCCTTCGTCTGGCGATGCTAAGCAAATCATTTCACAAGGTTCGCCACCCTCTTGCTCATAGCGCGGTAATGACTGGCCACGAAAATCTTTGTTATGGAAATAGCACACATAAGGCGATTCACTTTGCTGATAGCTTTTAGCTAAAAACTGCATAAACTGCTCTGGCGTATTTTGTACCTGTATATGAGTTAACGACTCTTCATCAAAAATACGTGCAAATTCGTCTAGCCCAAATATTTGCTCTACGTCGTCACGCTGAATTTTGATTGAAAAATTAGCCCACTGCTCGCCATCATCTTGCTCAATTTGTAAAAATACCACCTGTCCGCTGTTCGTCTCTAGCACAAACTCAGTATCACTACTGTGCTGATATTGATAGGTTTGAATATCAATAACACGCAGCGTTTGCCCTTTTAACCACGACGGATACGCAAATGAATCGATAACGCTAAACATGTCACCTTTTTTAAGCTCACTTGCATGGTTAAGCTGACGTTCTGGCTCTTTTTTTGATTTGAAAAAATTAAACATAATGAGGCATCCCTTAAGCAAAAAAGGTAACTAAGCCACGCTTAATTACCTTTTATTATAAATGTACGAACTGTTAGCCGTTTTGCTTGGCTTTAATGCGCGCTAAAATATCGGCACTTTTTGGGCTTGTATCGCCAATACCGGCTTCAGCCATTTTTGCTTTTAAATCGTCGCCATTTGTATCTGACTCAAGCTCTTTTGCAGCGCCTAACTGGTCGCTACGATCTTGCTGGCGCTGTTTAATACGCTCAAGCGACTGACGGGCCGATGTCATAGACGAGCTATTGGTATTAAGCGTGCTGTTAACCGCCATTGTTGCTTGCTGTACGCTTTCTGTGGTTTTAACCATAGTAAGCTGACGCTGGTTTTCTTTAATCGACTTTTCAGCGTCTTTAACTTGTTGTTTAAGCGCTACAATATGATTGCTAAAACCTGCTAATACTTGCTCGTTTTCCGCTTTTTCAGCTTCAAAGTCGCCAATTTTTTCGGCAATTTCTAATGCTAAGGCTTCGTTGCCTTTTTCAAGTGCTTGGCCTGCATATGCTTCGTGCTCAGCAATTGATGCATCAACTGCGCTAATTTTACGCTTAGTTTGCATTTCTTTAGCCATTACTTCTGTAAGGCTCTTTTTAGCACGATTAAGTGCATTTTGCGCATCTGCTATTTCTTGTTCAAAAATACGAATGCCGTTTGCATCTACAATTGCTTCGCCCGCTTCACGCGCGCCGCCACGTACTGCTGTAAATAATTTTTTTAATATACTCATAATCTTAACTCCACTAACTAGTTACTAATCGTTTAAATACAAGGTCACGGCTTCTAGTGCGTCAATAGCGTTGTCAGCTAGTGTCACTAGTTCGTGGGTAATATCATCTAATGATGAATTTACCGACAGTGCACCAAAAATCGCGTATTTGTTATCGATTTTAGCAAATGCACTCAGTGGAATTGGCACGTTTAAACGTAGTAGTGTCTCGTTTAACTCGTTGCGTAATTCACTTTTTACTTCATCTTCGCCAAACAAGTAGCTAATACATAACAACTGCTCTTGTGTTTGCGTAACAAAAATTGGAAGTTCATCGTTTCCATCAACTATGACTTGTAAAACATCTTGCTCACCAGGGTTGGCAATCAAGAAAGACTCAAAGTTAGCGCCTTCTGTTTCAAAAGAAGCTAATTTTATTGAAAGTTCATTTAATTCCATGTCTCTGCCTTTTTGCTGTTTGACATATTATGTCTGAGTTAAGATTCGCATGGCCGACATATTATGTCAACTATGTTTTATTAATTTTTATACAATTCGCTTTCTATCTGCCACGCATTACGGTAGTAATCATATAGCTGGCCCGAACCTAACCTATTGACCTCAATACTTTTAACTTGTTCAAAATACTGGTTAGGAAATACAAAGCTGGCTAATAAATATTCTTTACTTACCCACCTTGATGGCACCGGCATAGCGCTTATATTTTTAATTCGCCCACTGGCTGGTTGACCCATTTTAGTGGCTATTGTCCACCCCCATTGCCCAAACGAAGGAATATTTTGCTGGTACTGCTCAACATAATCAAAACCCGCCGCTTTTACCGTTTTAGCAATACTTAAAAATGCTTTTTTGGCATGATAAGGCGAGGTAGACTGCACAGCCATTGCGCCATCGGAAGCTAACAATTGACGTACATGGTTATAAAAATAGTCGCTGTACATTTTGTTTAAATCGGGATGATTAGGGTCCGGCAAGTCAATTAAAATAGTGTCAAATTGCTTACCTTGATCAAGGAGCCTTTCAACCTCTAAAAACGCATCTCCCACAATAATATTGGCGCGTGGGTCTAACATCGATTGTTTATTTAGCGCTAATAACCGCTTACTTATAGACTCAGGCGCTGTAAAATCACCGTCTTTATGGCCAAATAAATTAAGCAGCTGTGCATCTAAGTCAATTAACGTTACGTCGCTCACTGGCCACTTTAAAACATCTCTAAGGGCAAGCCCGTCGCCACCACCAATAATTAATACGCTATCGTGCCGGTTTGATGCGAGCATTGCCGGATACACCAGCATTGAGTGGTATATTTGCTCATCAATACTCGAGAACTGTAAACGCCCATTTAAATACAAGTCGGTAATAGGCGCTGGCTGGTTTTTACTTAAGCGCTCGGTTAATACTACATGCTGGTATTTAGTTGCTTGTGAGTAAATAACTTTATCTTTATAAAGTACATTACTTAAGCTGTTCATCCAGCTACTTCCCATCACTAAAATAAACCCAAACAGTGCCAATAACACTATATGGCAAACTAGAAGTGCCTTAGCAAAGCGCACATGAGCATGGTAGCGCCATAAAAAGGCGAGCCCTGCCAGTATATTAAAAAGAGCAGTCCACGCTGCAGCTTGCATTATAGGCATCGCCAGCATAATGCTTACCCAAATAGCCGCACCAATACCCGCGCCAATATAATCGGCACCATAAATAGTGCCTGCATTGTTTTCTAAAAAACGCCCGTACACATGTTGGCGAATACGTGCAATAAGCGGTATTTCCATACCAATAAATAAACCCAGTACTAAACCAAACACATAAGGTAAAAAGCGTGACCACTCTTGCAGCTTTTGAAATACATAGCCATTGAGCACAACATCTGGAGGTAAATTAAAAATACTAGAAAACAAATGAGGAAGTGAATAACTTACAGCAATTACACCGGCTATTGCCAAAATACAGCCCATGCCAACCAGGGCAATAATACTTTCAAGCCAAGCAAAGGCGGTAAAGGCATCTTTAAACCAACGGGCTAAAAATGCGCCTAAGCCCATGGCAACTATCATTGTGCCAATCATGGCATAGATAGCACTCTCGACAGAGCCCAGTACCCGCCCTGCGTAATGCGAAAGTAAGTATTCATAAATAAGGCCGCACCCAGCGAGTACGGCCATAACAGTTATTAGTAAAATATCGTGCCCAAGTAAACGTGATTTACTTGGGCTAGTTGTAGTTGATGACACTGATTATGCGCCTAGTAAGGTTGCCATAGTAATACCGACAGCAAACGACACTGCAGCAGAAATAGCACCTACACCTACATTTTTCTGACGGTTAACTTCATCTGAAATATCACAACCTGATAAAATTATTTTGATGGTGATTAAATGCAAAATGATGAATGCCACTAAACTTACAATCGCGCTAATAGCCCAATAAAGCAGGCTAGCATTAATGTTGTCGGCCGCATACGGTGCAATACCTGATGCCGCAGTAATAGCTAAGGCACTTCCTACTAAAAAGCCTGCGTAGCGTATACCTACAGCTAAATTGCCATCAATAATGGCTTGTTGTAAACAATCACCGCTTTTATTGGTACGCTTAAATAATTGTACGCGGTATTGGCTTACAAGCAGTAGTGCAACACTGCCAATAATAAAGGCAGCAATAACGATAGGCAGCCCGTGCCAACCCTCTGTTGCTACCCATAAAAGTGCAGAGCGAATCACAATAGCCACACTCACTACATGACCAAAGTCGATAATAGAGGCTGTTACATTACCTTTTACAATTTCGTCGTGCAGGCTGACTTTACGAAGCGCGACCTTGTCTTGAAAAAAGTGGCCTAATTTAATCAGTACAATGGCTAATACACCATAGCCTAGCATTTGCAGGGCTTCTTGTTGTAACGACGCAGCAAAGGCGCCACTACTCACACCCGTTAATACAATGGCAAGTGCAACTAAGCCTGCCGCAAAGCTAATACCAAAAGCAAAGTTATCGCGTTCTGTTATTTCGTCATTTGCATGAAGGTTTGAAACCCAGCCCTTAATGTATTTCAGGCTTACAAATAACAACACGATAATTGCAAAATCAATCGCCAAAGCTTGTAGCGACCACGTAGTTATTCCATTAAATTCGTACATATTTCTAACTCCAACTTATTCTTTACTTACCACGGCTCACGCCACGAGAGGTTCTGCTACCGCTATTGCGTACCGATCCAGAGCTGTTGCTATAACTACTCGAACGCGAGTAACTACTGCGGCTTTTAGGCGGTGTATAACTACTGCGGCTTAAACCCGAGGCACCCGTTTTTTTGCTCGCATAAGGGCTAGTAAACTGTTTGCCTTGGCGTTGGTACGATTGACGCGTACGCGTTTCTAAAGCACTTTGCGTTTTAATTTGTTTAGGGCTTGAGTAACGATAGCGGCCGTAATCGTTGTAATAGCTATATTTACGGCGGCTGCTCCAACGTCCGTATTCAACACGGTCAAATACATCGCCTAAAATACGGTACATGCCATACCACTGCCAAAAGCTAATACCATTACTATTAGTTTGCCAGTTACCGTAATTAGGGTTGCCCACCAATTGATTACCCTCGCCTGCGCCCTCCGCTTCTTTACTAATAGCACCAACGCGCGCAAGGCTGCCCTTAGACATATCCGCTAGCATATTAATCGGGTCCGTTAACGCATCAGAAAACAGCGTAGGCTTAGCCGCCTCACGTAGTAAATCAATACTGTGTAGCGTATCTTCGTAAGGAGGGATTAAATAAGTGCCTTTAATATCTTTAAGTCGTTGTGTTAAACCACTGTAAAGGGCACCCTGCCTTGTAGCATCAAGGGTAATTACATCAACAACCTGACTAAGTTCTGGCTGTTGCTGTTTAAGGAGTTTGCCATATTCTTTAAGCAATACAGCATTACGTATAGTTCCATTATCAAGCGCGGTACCAAGCTGTGCAAGCTCAACATCTGCCTTTTTAATAGACTCTTGAATTGTTTGTTGTAGTTGCTCTTCTTTAGATTGACAACCCATAAGCACTGCAAACAAACAAAACAGGCTCATAAGTTTCCAAGCTTTTATATTCGACATTCATGTCACCTGATTTAATAAATAACCGCATTAGTCTTACACAGGTCACTTATTAAGCCAAGAATGAAATTGCAACAAAGTAAGTCTGCCTAAAATAAAATAACCAGCTATAGTTACTCTATGAATTTAAACACATTCTTTTACTTACAAATTTAGTAAGTAACATCAGCGCTACGCGTAAGCCTTCTATTAATAAATAACAACAATAAGTAATAACTCTTTTAGTGAAAGAGCATGACAGTAAGAAGGGATTTGGCTAAATGTTTCATAGTATTCGTAACAAATTTATTATTATTACGACTTGTCTAATCGTACTAAGCGCTAGTTTTGTTTTTTATTTAGCTATTAATGAGCACGAGGATTTATACCGCCAATCAGTTGAAGAAAACCTCGATGCTATGTCATCAAATATTTCAGATAATTTGTTACGTGTTATGTCGCAAGAGATAGATTTATTTTCTATTACAACTGAGCTTTTGGGGTTAGATAGGTACGAGCACATAAAGTTTGTAAATGTATTTGATAGTAATTGGCAGCTAATACAGTCCTACGTGCACCCTCATTACTTAAAGTTCGAGGATTTTTCTCCACAGTTACAAGGGATCAAACCACAAAGTTTGCCCCGTACCGTCAGTGTTACTAACCAAGGCTTAGTTGCCTTAAAAACAATTGGTGAGGAGCAGTTCCCTATAGGCTACCTATTAATTGTTCAGGATTTTAATAAGCCCCTCAATGAAAGCAAAGCGAGCTTATTTTATAGTGCAGCCCCTATCGTTATTTTTAGCATCGTGATCACCATCCTCATCTCTTTTTGGATATACCAACATTTATTAAGCCCGCTATTAAAACTTTCTAAATTCACACAAAAAGTAGAAAAAACAACTAACTATCAACTCCAATACCAGGGCTCAGGCAACGACGAAGTATCGCAACTTGGCAAAGATATTAATAACTTACTTAACACTATTAATGCCCAAGTGCTCACTAATCAAAAAAACACCGCACAACTATTAAAGCAAAAGCAATCAATGGAGCACTTAGCTAACTTCGATATATTAACTGGCTTACCTAATCGCATGTTTATTATGGGCTTACTAAAAGAAGAATTAACGCGCTGTAAAAATAATCATCAAGATATAGCAATTATGTTTTTTGACGTAGATAGCTTTAAAGGTGTTAACGATACACTTGGCCATGAAACGGGCGACCTACTTTTAAAGGCGGTAGCCAGTAATATCAAAAAGCACTTACGCGAAAACGATGTTATTGCACGCTTAGGGGGTGATGAGTTTTTAATAATGCTGCGTAATATAAATAATTACACCGACGTTATTAATATTGCGGAGCAAATTATCAGCTCAATGCAAACGCCTTTTACTATTAACCAGTGGGATATACCCACCGGGGTAAGTATTGGTATTGCCCACGCTAAAGAGGCCGAGTTTGATATTAATACGTTAATTAGTAATGCAGACATCGCAATGTATGCCTCAAAAGAAAAAGGTAAAGGGTCGTACACCGTTTTCCATAGAAAAATGTTAGAAAACAGCAAGCGAATGGCTCAAGTGGCTAATTTAATTAGTCATGCGATTACGCAAAATGAGTTTGAAGTTGTGTATCAGTTAAAAATAGCTGCCAATGGTGAGGCTAATGGCCTTGAAGCCCTTATTAGGTGGCAAAGTGAAGAGCTTGGCTTTATTTCACCAGGCGAATTTATACCCATTGCAGAGCAAGCAGGTAAAATAAAAGCAATCACGCAGTGGGTTGTCTCCAGGGTATTTCAAGATTTACCCACACTAAAGCAAACTATAGGTAACCATGTACTCGTTTCTTTAAACCTATCGAGCCATGACCTTAAAGATAATCACTTTATTGATGTTGTAAAAAATAAATTGGTTAAATACAACGTCGACATTGCAAATATCCAGTTTGAAATAACCGAATCAAGCTATCTCGATAATTTTGAAAACTCCAATGAATTCTTTAACCAAATAAAAAAAATGGGTGGGTCTATAGCCCTTGATGATTTTGGAACGGGTTATTCATCGCTAAGCTACCTTACAAAAATAGATATCGATACCATCAAAATTGACCGTATGTTCGTTAATCAATTTGACAGCTCAGAAAAGGATGCGGCTGTATTAAAGGCCATACTCGATTTAAGTAAGCGCCTAGGTTTAAAAGTATGTAGTGAGGGTATAGAAACAGCCAGCCAGGCTAACTACCTAATTAAAAATGGCAGTGATGAAATGCAAGGGTATTATTTTGCAAAGCCTGTAGCCATAGCACACATTCCAGCAGCTAAAGACCAAGCAAAAGAGGCATTTAAAGCGCTAACTTTAAAATAAGTCAGCGCTACTAGTTAACCATAAATTAAGGCGTTAGCGTTACAACAGTTAGCTCGTCCGGAATTTTTGTATCAGCAGGTAAATAAGCAACTGCATTTTCTTCTTTCAATAAATACGCAATAATTTCTTTAGTCGAGCTAAATTCTACGGGTGGCTTGCTACGCCCTGTAAATCTCATCTGAGCCCAATAAGCCTGAATTCTCGATTCGGTTAAGCCAACCAATTTCGTATTAAAGTCGATTCGTAACGGATTTCCGGCGGGTAAATTTACTGCTTTAAATTGACGACTCATCGCGCCGCCCATATAAATATGGCGAATTTGCTGCTTACTCAAAGCTAAGTTTTTATTGGCTGTATTAACAACAATGATCACTTTACTTGTGTGGCTATTATCCGCGTAGGCTTGTACGCTAATAAACAATAATGACCAAGTAAAAATACACAGCAGTATTATATGTCTAATCACGTAAGTTAACTTAGAGTACATCATCAAAATACCCAATCTAAGCCAATAAGGTAAAGATTCGTTTTTCTATTAAAGCTAACATCCTCAGGGATCACAAAAAAAGAATTACTAACCTCATCGCCCTCTAAAGCAGATACTTCCGCCTTTAATGCCAGATTAGGTAGCACATCCCATCGTATACCAAGTGTCCATGTTTTTAGTGAGTCGGGTGCCGACTCTGCAAACACGCTGTTATAAGCCTGTGCCAGCTGATCAAGCTCTACATTAGCACCAATAGGGATTTCATTCTGATTGGCATTAATTTCTACATCGCTGTCTGCAAAGGTTAAATGATAAGTAAAAGGTGCATTGTTATAGCCTACGGTTAAGTAATAGCTTCGTATAGTCGGAATTATATCTAACTGTGTTTTAATCTTTACCCATTCACCTCTAAAAAAATAATCTAAATTATCATAAATAACACCAAATTGATCTGCATGCGCACTGCCCTGCGTTGTCAGCGACGCCGCACTTTGGCTAAAATTAAAATTCTCTAAAACATCTTGTAGTTGGTTAATCGATTTAAGATCTAACGCTATGTTACCGTTATACCTTGAAGCCCTAAATTCTATATTTTCAATATTCAACTTCCCTATCACACCCACTAAATTATCCACCTCAAAACCTGTTTTAAAAGGGCCTATGCCAATACTTCCCGACTCTTCTCCATAGTACCCTTCAATACTGATATCAAAGTCATCTGAGCCAAATTTGTAAATAGCATCAATACCATTAAATGTTTTAAATAAGTACGTGTCGTATACTTGTTGTGGCGGATTGATCCATGGGTATGCAAACCCTACATCAGAGAAGTCGCTCATTGTAAAAAATGGGGTTCGCAGCTTACCGATTTTTATCTGTAGGTTTGTTGTGGGCGTATAAGTTAAATACAGCCATTCAAGTCCACTCTCACCAGATACCGTTGTGCTATCGGATCTAAATAACCCTTGTGCTGTCACTGACCAGTTTGTATTAAACTGATACTCAGCTTGAAGACCTATTAAACTTGATGGTGAAAAGTTAAGACTGTCATCGTAGCCTCTATATTCGACATCTTTTTCATCTAAATAACCACCAATAACACGTGCGTAGCCTGAAAAATCAAACTCATCCGATTTAGCCGGTAAATGGTGTAGGCTCACGATTAAAACGATTATCTGAAATATTTTATTTCGCATAGACACTCAGCAACTTAGATAAAAAAGCGCTGAATATTAAAAAGTAACGACATTTTATAATTCTGCAGAATAATTATTATGAGGTATAACTATAGTCAAAGTTAAAGAGTGTGGATCAAAATAGTCTGAACTAAAAGCTATTATTTTTATACATCTTAATAGATTAGTTAAGTAAAGAGACTTACTTGTACTGTAATACCAATTCGCTTAATTAAATGATCTATTTTGAGAGTGGAAAAACGTGTTGATAGCTAGGCTAAATGATTAAGTATTATTGCGTATTGGTATTACTACAAAGAGTTTGAGCTCTGTGTTGTGTTTTATCCGCGGGTTTCGTGATACTCAACCCACGCTACGGAGGTGGTGGAGACTGTGCGAATAATATCTGCAATGTATTTTTCACTTTTCTGTAGACGTAAAAAAGCCCGGCTCTTTCGAGTCGGGCTTTCTTGTATTTGGAGCCTGGCAATGTCGTAGTGCCCACAGCGGTAGAGAGTCACATAGCAGATGCTACATTATCATTGTGTCAGGAGTCGCTACGCTCGCTCGACCTACATTCTAGAAGTAGATGAGTGTGCATTAATTGTCCGCATTTCACTTTTCTGCGGACGTAAA
>NZ_DCYU01000073.1:11739-97338 GCF_002331165.1 Pseudoalteromonas sp. UBA2102 | reverse complement strand
AAGGTCATTATTTTTACAGCTTACAGCTTACAGCTTACAGCTTACAGCTTACAGCTTACAGCTTACAGCTTGGCAAACACGTCTTGTAGTGGTGGTACTACTTGCTTTTTACGGCTTAGTACGCCATCTAGCCATACTTTATCTTCGCTCGGCTTTTCACCGTAAGCTTGTTCTACAAGGTTTGCATCATCTGAAGCGATCAGCATTTGTGAGCCTTCTTTCATGATGTCGGTAAGCAGTAAAAATACTGAGTGGCGGTTGCCTTCAATTTTTAGCTTAGCAATATCGGCTTCTAAGTCTGCTTTAATTTCGTCAAACACTGCAAGGTCAATAACCTCTAGCTGGCCAATGCCCACTAGGTGACCGTTCATGTTGAAGTCTTTAAAGTCACGCATTACTAAGTCACGCACAGGGGTGTCTTCAACAGCTGACTTAACACGGAACATGTCCATGCCTAGTTCTTTAAAGTCTTCAATGCCGGCAATTTCTGCTAGTGCTTCTACACATTTAATATCAGCCGTTGTACAGGTCGGCGATTTAAAAATAACGGTATCGCTTAAAATTGCACATAGCATGATGCCAGCAATATCTTTAGGGATTTCTACGTTGTAGAAGTCATACATCATTTTAATAATGGTGTTTGAACAGCCTACCGGACGGATCCAACACTCAAGCGGTGTAGATGACGTTAAATCGCCTAGTTTATGGTGATCGACTACGCCAACAACACGTGCTTGGTCGATATCATCTGGTGCTTGTGTTTTTTCTGTGTGGTCAACAATATATACATCTTCGCCAGCGTAGCTTAATTTAAGCTCAGGTGCTTCGAAGCCAAATTTATCTAGGATAAATTGAGTTTCTGGTGACACTTCACCAAGGCGTGTTGGTATTGCTGGCTCATCGATTTGGTTTTTTAAATAAGCAAGTGCAATTGCACCACAAATAGAATCTGAATCTGGGATTTTATGGCCCACTACATACATAGACATTGACGGAACTCCTTTAAATTTGCCGATATTCTACCAAAGTCTGTGGCCTTTAACATATAGACAGTGCAATTAAGTTTTAGTTACACTTTAAAATCTTGAATTTACTGGGTGTATAAATATGCGACTGGGCCGCAAAGGTTGGAACAACGTTATTATTTTTTCGATGTTGATTATGATCTTCTTTTTAAATGGCTGGCATAAGCAGTTTTTAGGGGGCGAAGACGAGCCTACATTACAACCGGTACTGCCATTACAAAGTTTTGTGTTAACACTGAGCTTTGTTGATCAGAAAATTGAACGTATTGGTACAAGTTGGCGTACAACCGCATTAAAAGAAAATACGCCCGTGAGGTGGGATGCATCACAGCAGCAATTAGCTGAGCTAATTAACCATTGGCAAACGGCTGCGTTGATGCAGGTAAATGAGTCTGTTGTATTTAATCCAAACTCACCATTGTATGTGGCCACCTTTGAGTTGGCTGGTGAGCGCTTACCTTGGGTTTATTTACTGTACAAAGGTAACGGTAAGTATTATTTGTTGGAAAAAAATAGCCAGCGCGTGATGGGGCTTGATTTAGCGACTGCAAAGCAGTTATTTCCAAGTGTTGATTTTTCAAAAAGTGAGTTGCATTAATGCCTGAATTACCAGAGGTAGAAGTAAGTAGACTGGGGATCACCCCGCATGTAGAAAACCAGGTAGTGACGAAGGTAAATATTTATAATGCCAGCATGCGATGGCCTGTGCCCGATGATGTTTATCAGTTAGAAGGGTTGAAGGTAGAGCGAATTGAGCGCCGTGCAAAGTATTTATTGCTGCACTGCGAATTAGGGAGTGCTATTTTACATTTGGGAATGTCGGGTAATTTGCGCGTTGTGGATAAACGCGAGCCGCTTAAAAAGCATGATCATGTTGAGTTTGTTCTTAGTAATGACAAGGCGCTGCGATTAAACGACCCTCGCCGGTTTGGTTGCTGTTTATGGCAAGCACCAGGGGATGTTCATAAGTTACTCTCAAAACTTGGCCCTGAGCCGCTTACGGATGATTTTTTTGCAAAGCGTGTATACGAGCAATCGCGAAATAAAAAAGTCCCCGTGAAGCAATTTATTATGGATAACGCGGTGGTGGTGGGCGTAGGTAATATTTATGCCAATGAGTCGTTATTTAAGGCGGGAATACACCCAAAACGCGAAGCAGGCAAAGTATCGTTAAAGCGATATCAAACCCTGATCCCTATTATTAAAGACACTCTAGCAGCGGCAATAACACAAGGCGGTACAACCCTTAAAGACTTTGCCCAAAGTGATGGCAAACCAGGTTATTTTGCACAACAGTTGTTAGTGTACGGACGAAAAGGAGAGGCGTGCGTAACGTGTAAAACGCCACTTGAAGAAATTAGACTAGGGCAGCGCAGTACGGTGTTTTGTAAGCACTGCCAAAAATAGCCGTGTTATAGCTCAAACGGTGCCACACCGACGGCTTTCATTTTATAGCCCACTTGGGCTATTTCACCAGACCAGGTTTCGGTACTGATAACGCCGGTAACAACAATCGCATCATACAGGCTCTCAATGGGGACGCCGCCTTTTACTGTTACATGAACGATTTGATTTGGAGGCGGGGGCGGTACGTGAATACACGCGCCAAAGTATGGCACAAGCAAAAACTCAGTAATGACTTCACTGTCGCCTTCAAGTGGGACAACAAACCCCGGTAAGCTCACTGATTGACCATTTAATGCTTCAACCACAGGAGCATCTAACTCTGGCTGCACCCAGTTTTGTTCACTGCCTTCGTGGTTAGCCTGTGCTTGGGTATCTATTTGTACATGCCCTTGCGGGATTAAGTCTTCCCAAAAAATTTCTTTCGGCGGGTTTGCACTACTGACAAAGCTAATAAGTAGGCAGCTTACTAGCGTGCAGTAATAAAGCGCGGATTTAAAAAGTATCATGAAATTCCTAAAGTTAAGTTTTTATACTCATACCATCGCTAAGCGAATAAAAGTAAGCGCGGGTAGCTGGTATTAAGCCAATTATAAACCCAGCGGCCATAATAACGCCTATTAAAGTGAGTTCATAGTAAGAGAGCATGGCAATATTAACGCTTATGCCTGCATGGCTTTGCAAATAGCTGCTACTGATAAGCATAACGCCATAATACAAACCACAGCCAACTAGGCAGCCTAATAATGTTGTAAATAACGATTCCATGCTTATTAGTGTAAATAGCTGCCATGGCCGTGCGCCGACTGAGCGCAATATAGCAAGCTCTCTTCGGCGTTGATTTAAATTGGCCAGTAGTGTGGTCAACATGCCCAATAAACTGACTAATATAACAACGCCTGAAAACAGTAAGAGTACTTTTTCGACAATGGCGAGCATTTGCCACAGCTCTTTTAAGGTCACTGTGGGCATAATGGCCAGAAGTGGCTCTTTTTTGTATTGGTTGATATTACGCCTAATTTGCAATGTGTATAAAGGCGAGTCGAATCCCATTAAAAACGCAGTAATTTGGCTTGGCTCACCGATTAGGTTGTTATGCTCATCGTGCTCATCGTGCTCATCGTGCTCATCGTGCTCATCGTGCTCATCGTGCTCATTATTCGCAGAATGTGAACCACCATGTATTAAATCAATAGCTGCTAGAGGTATGTGTAAGGTTTTATCTACTGGCGTGCCAGTGGCGTTTAAAATACCGATAACAGTAAACGGGTTGTCTTTATGATGATGAAAGCTCGTATTACCCATGCCGTGTGAGATTACTACGTTATCACCTAGTGTATACCCTAAACGGCTCGCTACATCGCTGCCAAGTACCACCTGGTTTAAATGCTCAAACGCGTGGCCTTGTTGAAAACTTAACGTTTGCTTTTTACCAAAGCGATAGTGGGTAAAGTAATCGCGGCTTGTACCTAGTACAGCTTGGCCTTTGTGGCTGTCGCCTAAACTAATAGGAATGCTCCATTTAACACCACGCTGAGCTGCGATGTACTGATAACTTTGCCAGCTCACCCCATTATTTGCGTAACCTATTCTAAATACAGAGGAAAGCAGTAATTGAATATCGCCGGTGCGGGCGCCTACAATTAGGTCTGTCCCAGAGATGGTATTACTAAAGCTGGTTTTTGCATCCACGCGAATTCGCTCAATACTTAGTAAAAGCATCACGCTAATGGCAATGGTAAACAATGTGAGCAGTACACTTGCTCGGCGATTTAGCAAACTTTTATAAGCTAACTTAGTCAGGATCATAACTGCTCCTGTAAGCTAACTAGGCTAATAGCACGATTAAATAGCGGTTTTAATGTTTCGTCATGGCTTACAAAAACTAACGTACTGTTGGCGCGCTTAGCCTGTTCGAATAACAGCTTTATAAAGCTTTCTCTATTTGCGGTATCGAGTGCCGAGGTGGGCTCATCAGCAATTATAAGCTCTGGGCTGCCAATAAATGCGCGAGCGGCGGCAACCCGCTGTTGCTGACCAATGCTGAGCGAGGCAACATCTTTACTATGATAAGACTCACTTAAGCCTAATGCTGTTAATAAGCGTATCGCTTCTTTTTGTAAGCTTGGCTTGGGCGCTGTTGTTTGCTGTAAGGCTTTTTGTTTTCTGCTTTTTGAAAATTCACAGCCAAGCGTGACATTCTCAATGGGTGTTAAATACGGTAATAAATTAAAGTTTTGAAAAATATAGCCAATATTCTCCGCTCTAAATACATCTCTTTGCGTATTACTAAGTGTATTTAAATCACGATTTAAAATACGTATGTTGCCACTACTTGGTGTGTTTATACCTGCCAATAGCGCAAGCAGGGTTGATTTACCGACGCCGCTGGGACCATGTAAAAAAATATGCTCGCCTTTATCAATCCTAAGGGTTGGGATATTTAGCGTTGGCTTGGCATCATTTTTATGCCATTTAAAGGTTACATTATCAAGCTCAATCATACAGTGTGGTGTTACCAACCCCAATACTTGAGGTCTTTACGCATTTTAAAGCTTCTAATTATATTTATTGGCTTTGGTTTAAGTTTGTCGCTTTTGTGTAAAAACTTATTAGCTGCGTTAAGCACGCGTAAACTAGATTTACCGTCGCTATAAGGGTGAATATCTAGACAATAATTTTCAATATGCTGCATTAAATTTTTAGGTCTCGTTAATGCGTGCTCTATTGCTGCTTCTATTTTATCAGCCTCTGTCACATTTATTAAATGAGGCTGAGGCTTTTGATTTCGAAATGTAACAACGGGCTTTCTTAGTAATAAAAACATTAATAGCACCGATGATGTATCACACAGCATTATATCAGCCGCTTTAAGAATAGGGATCACATTATCGGTTTCTATAAAGGTTAAGTTTTTATTATTTAATGCTTTATATTTATCTACCCATTCTTGGGGCATTTTAGGATGAAATTGCATTAAAATACGCCACTTCCCTTGCAGGCTAAATTGCTTTATTTGTTCATATAGTTTGGGAGCTAGTGACAGGTTTCGTGAAAAAGTAGAGCAAATTAGTAGTGTAGGACGTGGATCATTATTTACATAAGGGTTGTTTAGCGTATTACTAAAAAGAGGGTCTAATGTTGGCCAGCCTGTTTCTACTACTTTAAAAAAACCATATTGTCGCGCCAACTCTTTAAATTTGGTGGTGGTATTGGGACCCTGCGTACAGTATAAGTCGAAACACCCACGAATATTAAAGTGATCTTCTTTCCCTCTTCTATTTAGTTTTCCTGAATTAAAACCATGAAAAACAGCTACTTTTTTACCAGGAATAAAACTTGGAACAATATTACCAGGAATAAAAACTAAATCTGGATTCCATTTCTGGGTAGCGGGAATCGAGTTTAAACGCTTTTCATCATCATCTAAAAAGTCGGGGTTTACTTCATTACCCGCTAAAAACCACCGAACTTCTCCACCATGAGCTAAAATTTGCGCCTGAAGCGGCCTTAAAATAGCGTATGAATAATTTTGCGAAATATACATTAGGTATTTTTTATTTGCGGTCGCAGTTAGGTAGTCCAAGCGTTACTCCTCTAGTTAGCACGCTAAGTTTACCGCATTATTACAGCCATATAAATATTGCGTGGTTATTTAAACTGAGCTCTGGGTAATAAACCTATTTCTAGCAGCTATTTTCAGCGCTAACTGCGTTGAGTTTACTTGCAATAGGACAGCTATTGACGCGTAAATTCGCCTTGCTTTCATTGAAAATCTTTGGCTAGAGAAAATAAATTTAAATATCAGCATATTACAACACGCCCTAGTTAGTCACTTAACCAGAGTTCAGGTTATTTAGTTTTCAGTGCTGATTGAGCTTTAGGGTAGGCTGATTTATTATATAGCGCTTATAACCCCATACCATACTTTGCTCTATGAGCATCCCTAACCCCGGAGATAGCATGACTAGCTATAAAGTTTTAGACGTAAACGATGACTTACCCATTCGCACTAAAGGTGCCGTACACAGCGGTAAAGTTCGTTCGGTTTATTGGCTAACAGATGAAGACAGCGCACGCCTCATTAAAGAAAAAAACTATAAAGTTCCGCAAGGAACTGAGCTGGCAATTATGGTTATTTCAGACCGTATTTCTGCTTTTGATTGTATTTGGCAAGGCGAAAATGGCTTAAACGGCGTGCCGGGAAAAGGTATTGCGCTTAACTCTGTTGCATCTCATTGGTTTAAGTTATTTGATAAAGCTGGCCTTGCGGGTAACCACATTGTTGATATTCCACATCCTTATGTATGGATTGTGCGCAAAGCAAGTACCGTAAAAGTAGAAGCGATTGCGCGTCAATATATAACCGGCAGCATGTGGCGTGATTACAGTAAAGGGGTTCGCAGCTTTTGTGGCATAGATTTACCTCAGGGCTTAACGGCAAACCAAAAGCTTGAAAACGTACTAATAACCCCTTCTACAAAAGGTATTATCGAAGGCGTGGCTGATATTCCACCTGTTGATGATGTGAATATTACGCGCGCTAATATCACTGATAATTTAGACGTATTTAATTTTAAATCGGCAGAGGATGTGACTAAATACGAAAAGCTATTGGTTGAGGGCTTTACGCTAATTAGTGAAGAGCTGGCAAAGCTTGACCAAATATTTGTAGATACAAAATTTGAGTTTGGTTATGTAGAGGATTTAGACGGTAACCAACAGCTTATTTATATTGATGAAGTAGGCACCCCAGATTCTTCGCGCATATGGGATGGCGCGGCTTACCGCGATGGTAAAATAATCGAAAACTCTAAAGAAGGGTTCCGCCAGTTATTAATTTCTACTGTGCCAGAAAGTGACGTGCTGTTAAATAAAGACCGCATGGATGAGCGTGAGCAGCTTGCTAAAGACTTTATTTTACCTGAATCGGTCATGCTTGAGGTGTCTAGCACTTATGTAGGCATTGCCAGTAAAATCATTGGCAAAGAGATTGTAATTCCAGAAGATCCTCGCCAAGAAGTAATTAATATTTTAGATACTGATTACGGTCTTATTGTAAAATAGTACAACTAAAGTATTAAAACAAACAAAGCCCAGTCTTTATTTTTAGTTACTGGGCTATATTCCTTGCAATTAGTGCTGGTCTCTAATTAACTTAACCTAAGATTAACTTTTAGGTATTGATATGTTTAGGCAAGTGCAGCAAGTTTTTAATAAAAGAGGTTATTTACTCGCCGCTACTTTATTTTTTAGCCAAGGCGTACTGGGTGCAAATATTGATTTAGTAATTCAAGACCAGCATGGTCAGCCACTAAAAGGTGCAGTCGTTGAGCTTTATAAGACGGCAAAGTCAGAGCGCACTACGTTACCCGTTGCGGTAATGGACCAAGTACATAAAGCGTTTTTGCCTGATTTACTGGTGGTGCAAAAAGGTCAGCAGGTTAACTTTCCTAACAGCGATAATATCCGCCATCATGTTTACTCTTTTTCTCAGGCTAAGCCCTTTCAGCTAAAACTCTATTCAGGCCAACCTAAAGAGCCTGTGACTTTTGATCAACAAGGTGTTGTTGTACTAGGCTGTAATATTCATGACTCTATGGTTGGCTATATTTATGTAGCCAATAGTGAACACGTTTATAAAACTAATAATACGGGTAAGTTAACCTTAGACATAACGCCGTTACCGACTACGCTGAGTGTGTGGCATGCGCTACAAACTGCACCGTTGGAAAATAAAAAAATGATAACAATAAACAATAACAATGAGTTACTAATTAAGGTTAATACCTCCACCCCAGCACCGCGAAATACTTTTGGCAGTAAGTTTAAGGGCGGTAATGACTAACAGTTTAAAAAACCGCATTATTGTTTTATGTGTAGGCTTAGTGTTACTGACCACTATGGTGAGCATTGTTAGCTTTTGGTGGTCTACAAGTAAATTTCAAGAAGAAAAAGTAAATCAAGATATTAGCGTAGCGCAAAATGTATATAAGCAATATCTGAGCGCAAAAGAAAGCCTACTGCTTACTGCTGCTAAAGTACTCACTGCCGACTTTGGCTTTAAGCAAGCGGTTGCCACTCGCGATGCAGGCACCATAAGTAGTGTGTTGTTTAATCACAGCCAGCGTATTGATGCAGAGCTTATGCTACTGATTGATTTATCAGGTAAATTAATTTCAGCCAATACTAATGCAGATTTGTACCCTCAAAATTTAAAGCCGTTACTGGATGAGTTATTAACTTCGCCAGAGCAATCGAGCTTTGTCGTTCTTAATAATCAGCTATATCAAGTTATTTTACTACCTGTAAGGGCGCCTAGAACCGTTGCATACAGCTTAGTGGGTTTTAAAATTGATGACGAAGTCGCCCTAGAACTTAAAAACCTAACAGGAATGGATGTCAGCTTTATTGCTGAGCAGGACAACCTCGTAAGAAGCTCGTTGCTTAATCGCCCAGAGGTTTTTTCACCTAAAAACTACTTTAACACCACCACAACAACGCGTTTGTTTGGTGATTATCCTGTATATAAAAACCAAGATATTATGTTGCCCTCCCTACAAGGGGATGCGGTAACAATTTTGCTCAGTGCTGATTTAACGCAAAGCTATAACGATTTTGAAAACTTATTGTTTACGCTAATTATTATGGCCATTTTAACTATGCTGGTGGGGGTTATTACCAGTAGTTTACTGGCAAATAACTTAACAACCCCACTCTCTCAGCTTGCAGTTATTGCTAGGCAGTTTGCACAAGGTAATTACGCGTTTGAATTTAATGCATCTAAACAAAGTACTGAAATAGCAACCCTTGCTAACGCCTTTGATAACATGGGTAACGATATTAACGAGCGTGAACAAAAAATTAGTTTTCAGGCACGCCATGACTCGCTTACAGGCTTTTATAACCGCTCGGCTATGCTTGAAGTACTCGATGATGAGCTGACTCCCTCTACACAATACACCCTAGTTGCTATTGATATAAAAGGTTTACGGCATATAAACGATAAGCTTGGTCCACGCGTAGGCGATGAATGTTTAAAAGCGGTTGCCAATCGAATTAGTGGCTTTTCAGACGAGCTTGGCGGCTTTCATGCGCGTATTGGTGGCGATGAGTTTTTAACTGTGTTTCCAAGTGCCGCTGCCAGAGAGAAAAAAAGCGGTATAGTTGGTTTAATGGCGCAGCTATTAGCGTGTTATACCATTAAAACGTTAAAAATTAACTTACGCTTTAGCGCTGGGGTTGTCGAGTATCCCATGCAAGGTCTTGCCAGCGACGATTTAATGCGACGCGTACTTATTGCCGTAGACAATGCAACAGATAGCCAAGACAGTATTCATTATTACCAAAATGGTGAAGACGAAGCGCATTTAGATCGTCTTAAAATGTTAGATGAGCTTAAACAAGCCATTAGCGATGATGATGATGATGGGCAATTATTTATGACCTATCAGCCTAAACTGCATTTACACACACAAAAAATAAATAAAGTCGAATCACTGATCCGCTGGCAACGTAAAGATGGCAGCTGGGTAAACCCAGAACTGTTTATTGATTTAGCCGAGCAATCGGGGCTTATTGTTGAGCTTACATCATGGGTTGTTAACACTGTGGTTTCTCAGGTGGCTGATTGGCAGGCTAAAGGGATTGAAATGCAGGCAGCAATTAATGTATCAGCACAAGATATTGCCTCACCGAGTTTTCATTCAGCGTTAGTGCGTACTCTAAAAAAATACAATGTTGATCCAACCCTCATTACTGTTGAATTAACTGAGCGCGACATGATTGAAAATGAAGAAAAAGGCATAAAAGCATTACAAAACTTAAAAGCCATCGGTGTAAAAATTTCATTGGATGATTATGGCGTAGGGCAAACATCACTGGGGAGATTAAAAATGCTGCCTATTGATGAGCTAAAGTTAGATAAGTGCTTTATTTTAAAGTTAGATGAGTCGCGCAAGGATCAATACATAGTGCAGTCGTCAATTACCTTAGGGCATCAACTAGGCTTTAGCGTTGTTGCAGAGGGCGTTGAAAACAGAGATTCGTTAGACTTACTTAAACTTATGCATTGTGACCATGCTCAGGGTTACTACCTAAGTAGGCCTTTAAAAGCAGAACTATTAGAACAGTGGCTAAAGGAATATTATGAAAAAAGTTAAGTGTTTATTACTTGGGTTATTACTTAGCTCGAGCTTTTCTGGTTTAGCAAGCGATGGTAAGTTATTAGCGACCCCCGGGGTTTCGCAAATAGAAGGCAGCGGGGGCGGCGGTATTGTGCCTTGGGCACAGCTTGCAGGTTACGCCAGCGAAGACGAGTTCTCTGTGAATGGCTTTTGTAGCCGTGCAGATGTAACAGACTACACTTTAGATGTATGTGGAGTACAAGTTAACCTATTTAATCGTGTAGAACTTAGCTACGCTCAACAACGTTTTGACGTGCCTTCACTTGATACCGAAATAGAGCAATCTATCACGGGCGCTAAAATTCGTTTATACGGCGACATAGTTTACAGTGACTGGCCGCAATTGAGTGTGGGTATACAGCATAAATCCCTTGATGATGGCGCTGTTGCGACCCTCGTAGGTGCACAAGATACTAGTGGCACTGATTACTACCTAGCAGCTAGTAAACTCCACTTAGGCGCTGTAGGGGGGCTTAACTGGTTTTGGAACGTCACAACTCGCTACAGTGAGGCTAATCAACTCGGTTTGCTTGGTTATGGTGGGGCAAATGATGATGCAAAAATTTTATTTGAAGGCAGCACCGCTGTGTTTTTGAGCCGAAGTGTTGCCGTAGGTATAGAGTATAGGCAAAAGTCTAATAACCTTAATTTGGGTGAACAAGACTGGAAAGATTTATTTGTTGCTTGGATGCCAAACAAGCACGTGAGTGTCACCGCTGCATACTTAGATTTAGGTAGCATTGCAGGTGCGAGCGATCAAACAGGGTGGTACTTATCGGTAACAGGGTATTGGTAATGAAAAACGTTGTCATTTTATGGTTGTGTTTAAGTGCCCTGGCAGGGTGCGCAAGCTCAACAAATTTATCGCTTTATCAACAGCTTGATGGCCGTGCGGGGCTTACGCGTATTGTAGACAGTTTTATTTACCAAATAGGTAATGATGAACAAGTACTGCATTATTTTGAACACAGCGACATAAGCCACTTTAGAGAAGGCTTTATTATGCATATGTGTATGCTAGTTGATGGCCCATGCAAGTATAAAGGTGACTCTATGGTAGATATTCATACTGGGATGCACATAACTGAGAAAGATTTTAACCATGTGGTGGACTTACTTGTAAATGCGATGGAAGAGCAAAATATTAGCCATAGCATACAAAATGAGATCCTATCTAGGATGGCACCGCTGCGTAGTAAAATAATAAGTATTTAGGTAACATCTGTAAATTATTTACTCGTAGCAGTGAACCTTACTTTTGTAATAGTGTCCACTTAGTATTATTTCCTATAAACAATAATTGGCGCGCATAGCTTGTATGTCTTACCTATTTATATCCCGCAAAAATGTACACGCAAAGTACTATAAAAAAATAATCAAAAAGCTGAGTATGGATTGCCAACTGCATGTGATGGGGGCACCAAAGCTTTCAGCTATACACTATTTAAGTAAAGCGTTTAAAGTTGATTTTAGCGATGTTATTAATGCACAACTAAAACGTAAGCGCGCCCGTAATAACCTTTGGAACAATGCTTTAGTATCGGCGGTTTACAAAGTGGGGCTGCGCTTTTTTGAGCGTTTACGTTACGCAAAATATTTAGCTTTATTAACTGAAGTTAACCCTGATGTAATGGTGATATGGAATGGTAATAAACTGCCTAATACTACCGTTGCTATGGCTGCCAAGGCACTGGGTATTAAGCAATTTTATTATGAAAATGGTTTGCTTCCGGGTACCACCAGTTTAGACCCTCAAGGGATTAACTTTAATGCGTCGCTAAGTCGAGATCCTGATTTTTATTTAAATTTTAATGCAAATAATGCCTTAAACTTTGATGCACCGGCGCTTGTCCCACGAGAAAACCATAAAAAACGATGTGATTTTGCAGCTGAAAATATACCTGAACGCTACATATTTGTGCCTTTTCAAGTGCCTCACGATACGCAATTAGCGAGCTTTTCGCCATGGATTGACTCAATGGAAATGCTATACGATGAAGTTGTTAGCGCAGTGAAAGCATTGAACGACCCTAGTTTAAAGGTCGTTTTTAAAGAACACCCGTCGTGGCACAAGCATTACACCCATTTATACGATAAAGACCCAATTGCACTTTTTGCAAACGGCAATAAAACCTGTGAACTTATTGAATGCGCAGAAGCGGTGATCACTATCAACTCTACGGTCGGTTTAGAAGCACTGTTACTAAATAAGCGCGTAATTACTGTAGGGCAGGCTTGTTATAATATAGAAGGCTTAGTCAAGCATGCTGATACTCGTGAGGGCTTAGCTGCCCAAGTAGCAGATGTAGCTCAAGGATGGCAGTTTAATCCGCAGCTACGCGATAAGTTTTTTTGCTATTTAAAGCATGTGTATAGTGTGCCGGGCGTTTGGAAACACGCCGAAGAAGAGCATATCAAAGCAATTGAGTTACGTTTTAAAGGGGCGGATAAATTTGCACAATACAGCAACAATGTGCCCAACGAACTTATTTAACCGCGTATTGTATATCAACATGTTGTGATTTAGCTGTAAGGACAATTTTTACAGCCATTTTTACAGCATGTTCCTCGCTTTAAAAAAAACCATTTACTAAACACCATGTAGCCGTTTTGCATGGTGTAGTCTAGCCCTTCAATTAAATTGTCAGTACCTCTAAACTTTTTAGCAAACTCAATTTGTGCTTTGATTGGCTGAGTATAAATATGCGCTAAATAAGCGTTTATTTTATTAAGCGTACATTGCGGGCATAAACAGCTTGTTGCTGACTCTTCAAGCGGTAAAATAGCAGGTAATTGGTTACACCAGCATGCGTTTATATCGTTTACATTACAAATAAGCGCAGTGTGGCATTGTGAGCAGTTTAATCTCGTCATTTTAAGTCTTATCAGCAGTAGAGCAGCAAGAATAACAAATATTATGAATATACAAAAAGCATTGGCCGAATTTATTACCTTTGGTGAGCAAAGAGATGATGCTATTAGCGTGATTATTTCTACCCCAGCAGAGGAAAGTGCTCCCGGTTATACACTCACAAAGCCGGTATTGATTGACGTGTTAACACGTTGTGTAAACCACGAAATAGAAATAGATGATTTAGAGCTATGGGCAAATGTGGTTGAATCGCGAGATGATATAAATTGCGCCGAACACGAAGGGGTTATTTTTGCGCTCAGTAATAGTGAGCAAATGGGAGAGCTTGATAGCCAAAAGCTTGAACAATTACTGGCATTATTGAAGGACTAGATATTTAGGCTGACTCTTATTTTAGATGCCAACTTACTGCGGTTATATGTAACGAATAAATAAAAAAGCCGTATTTAAATTAAATGCGGCTTAGTATTTTTTTACAACAGACAACTTATTTACTTATGATATCCCAAGCACGTTTCTACTTCGTTTTTAGAGCCTAATATTACCGCCACACGCTGGTGGATTGCATCGGGTTGAATATCCATAATACGCTCAGTACCCGTAGAGGCGATACCACCTGCTTGCTCAACTAGCATAGCCATGGGGTTGGCTTCGTACAGTAAACGTAGCTTATTAGGTTTATTTGCATCTTTGGTGTCGGTTGGGTAGGTAAATAAACCACCACGGCTAAGTACACGGTGCACATCGCCAACCATAGCGGCAATCCAGCGCATGTTAAAGTTTTTAGCACGTGGGCCGGTATCGCCAGCGAGTAAGTCATTAATATAGTTTTGCATTGCTGGCTGCCAATGACGCTGGTTTGACGCATTAATGGCAAATTCGTTTGTATCAGCAGGGATAGTGGCAAAGTCTTGTGTTAGTAAAAAGCTACCTTGGGTTTTATCTAGCGTAAACATGCGTGTGCCTTTACCTGTAGTAAGTGCAAGCATAGTTGATGGGCCGTAAAGCACGTAACCTGCAGCAACTTGTTTGTGGCCTGGCTGCATAAATATACTTTGATCGGCGGCATCTGAGCCTTCAGGGGCTTCCATAATTGAAAATATAGTACCCACTAGCGAGTTAATATCGGTATTTGATGAGCCATCAAGCGGGTCAAACGCCACAATGTATTTAGCGTCTTGGTTGCCAGCTACTGTGTAATCTTCTTCTTCTGAGGCGATGGCTTTAACTGACCCAGACTCCAGTAAAATATCTTTTAAAAGCTGATTAGAGAGTACATCGAGCTTTTTTTGGGTTTCGCCTTGAATGTTTTCATCAAGCGTTGAGCCTAATACGCCTGAAAGCGCACCTTGGCCAACACGAAACGAAATTTCTTTACATGCTGCTAAAATGGTTCTAATTAACGATAAAAGTTCTCTAGGACAACCGTCTTCTAGTAATACAGGTGGGAGTCTACGCATTCTATTTTCCTGATAACGTGTACTAGCTAATCTAAATGTGAGAGAGATTAACTTAGTGCGCTGAATTTCGTCTTAAATACCTGTATTGTTTAAATAGCACTGTAATAATGGTGCCACCTAATCGTACTTAAAACGCCAATAACAAAGATAAGATTATGAAAAAAATACCACTAATAAGTTACATATTCTTTACTGTGCTGTGCTCTATGATAACCCAAGCGCACGCAGCAATTAAGCCTATAGATGAATTTACTGCGCAAATGAATCACTTTCCTGGGTACTTTTCGTTTTATTACGATACTCAAAACGGCAAAGTGTTTTTAAAAGTAGATAAATTAGAGCAGCAATTTTTGCTTCAGCAAAGCTTACCCTATGGTGTTGGCTCTAACGATATAGGCTTAGATAGAGGCCAGCTTGGTAACACGCATTTAGTTCAGTTTGAGCGTTTTGGCGATAAAGTAATGTTGCGCGCGCTAAATACATATTATCGCGCTAATACCACTAACAAAGCTGAGCAGCAAAGTATTAAAGAGGCCTTTGCATCCAGTATTTTAGCGGGCTTTAAAGTGGTAGCGCAAAGCGAAAAAACGCTCCTGATTGATTACACACCCTATTTATTAAGCGATGTACACGGGGTAAGCCGTACGCTTGCAGCGAGCAAGCAAGGCAGCTTTAGCCTTGATGAATCACGCAGCGCTGTATATATGAATCGCTCAAAAGCGTTTGTAAAAAATACCGAGCTTGAAGCAGTATTAACGTTTAAGGGTACTAAACCAGGTAAATTTGTGCGCCAAGTAAGCGCCGATGCATACGCACTTACTGTACATATGCACCACTCACTTATTAAATTACCTGATGATAAATACACGCCACGCAAATTTGACCCGCAATCAGGATATTGGAGCATTGAGCATAAAGACTATGCAGCCCCCCTTGGTGAATCTATGTTTGTGCGCTATATACCGCGTCATCGCTTAGCTAAAAAAGATCCAAGTTTACCGATTAGTGAACCCGTTGAGCCCATTACTTACTACCTAGACCCTGGCGTGCCTGAGCCGGTTAAAAGCGCGTTACTTGAAGGCGGTAAGTGGTGGAATGATGCCTTTAGCGCAGCAGGCTATAAAAACGCATTTATAGTCAAAGTATTGCCGAGCAATGCTGATCCTATGGATATTCGCTATAACGTTATTCAGTGGGTGCATCGTGCTACACGCGGATGGTCTTACGGAAGCTCTGTTATAGACCCTCGTACCGGCGAAATACTCAAAGGGCATGTAACACTTGGCTCATTGCGTGTACGCCAAGATATTTTAATTGCAGAAGCCCTTGGTGCGCCTTATTTAAAAGGTAACGAGGTGGCTAAAAATTTACAGGCAATGGCACTTGATAGGATTCGCCAGTTAAGTGCACACGAAATTGGCCATACGCTGGGCATTGCACATAACTTTGCAGCCTCGGTGGGGGATAGAGCGTCGGTTATGGATTACCCGCACCCACTACTTAGCTTTAACGAGCAAGGCGAGCTTGATGTAACCCGCGGCTATGCAAGCGGTATGGGCGTATGGGATACCCAAGTTATTAAGTATGGTTACAGCGACTTTACCAATCAAGATGAAAGTGCTGAGCTTGCAGCAATATTAAAAGAGAACAAAACGATGGGCCTTGAGTTTATATCTGATAGCGACGCACGCGCAAAGGGCGGGGCACACCCTACAGCGCACTTATGGGATAACGGTACTAACCCAACGCAAGAGTTACTTAGAGTGCTTGATGTACGTAAAAAAGCGCTTTCGCAATTTGGTATTAACAACATTAAAACGGGCGATGCACTCTCGCAGTTAGAAGAAAAACTCGTGCCGCTTTATTTATTTCATCGCTATCAAGTAGAGGCTGCAGTTAAGCTAATTGCGGGGGTTAACTACGAATACGAAACACGTAACAACTCACCTGCTAAGGGCGCACAAGTGGTTGCAAAAGCGCAGCAGCAAGCGGCGCTTAGTGCTATTTTAACAACATTAAAACCGGCTAATTTAATTTTGCCTGAGTCGGTGTTAGCGCTTATTCCGCCAAAAGCATATGGCGAGTCTAAATCGCGTGAAAGCATAACAGGGCGTACGGGTATAACACTTGATGCGATGGCCTTGCCAGAAGTAGCTGCGCAGCATAGTTTATCGTTATTATTAAACCCACAGCGTTTAAATCGTTTAGCTCAACAACAAGTACGTAATTATAATTTTTACAGCTTAGATGAGTTGTTAGAGCAGCTTTACAGCCAAGTGTTTAATGTGTCATCACCTAATACAATGAAAGGCAAAATCACCCAGCGGGTGCAGTTTTTAACTGCAAAAAATATGGCTGATTTAGTCACTAGTGACAAGGTAAGCCCAGAGGTGCAGGCGCAGCTACGTTTCTACTTGGTAAAATTAAGTAAAGAGTACAATCAAAACTCAATGTTAAGTAATACCAGTGTAGGAGAAAGCGCGTTTAAACAGTATTTAGCAGAGCAAATAAAACAGTTTTTAAAAGTAGGTAAGTGGCCTGAAAACTTCAGTGGTTTACCAATGCCACCGGGCTCACCAATTTAATTATATGTTTTAGTGTGTAGTGGCTACTTAACCTGAGCTCAGGTTGCTAAATAAGTAGCCACGTTGCGGTGCCTAAAAAGGCAAAAATACCGACAATATCAGTTACTGTTGTAAGTACAACACTACCGGCAAGTGCAGGGTCTATATTCATTTTTTTCAATAAAATAGGAATACATGCGCCAGCAACACCAGCCACTACAAGGTTCATAAACATTGCAAATGCGAGCACGCCGCCAAGCATAAAATCCCATTGCCAAAGCGCAATTACACTGGCTATAAGTATTGACCAAATAACCCCGTTTAATGCGCCTATCGCCAGCTCTTTAGCCATTAAAAATCGTTGGTTAGTTTGGTTAATATGGCCCACGGCAATACCGCGAATAACCAGAGTTAAAGATTGGCTACCTGCTACACCACCCATTGAGGGCACAATGCCATTGAGTACAGCTAAAATAGGTAATATATCTAAGGTGCTTTCAAAAAAGCTGGCCACAAAGGCGGCAGCTAAGGCTGTGAGTAAGTTAACGCCAAGCCATACTGAGCGTTTTTTTGAGCTTTTTAAAACAGGTGCAAAGGTGTCTTCTTCATCATCAAGACCGGCAAGGCTTAATAAGCTGTGCTCTGCATCTTCACGAATAACATCAACAATATCATCAATGGTGACACGCCCAAGCAAGTGGGCGTTATCATCGACTACAGGGGCCGATATCCAGTTATGGCGCTCAAATAACTGAGCAACTTCGCTTTCATCCATCGAAATAGGGATAGACTCACAGTCTTCATCCATTAAATCTTGAACAATTTTTTCAGGCGGGTTAGTTAACAGTGTGCTAAGTGATAATGCACCTAAAAAACAGTTATGTTTATCAACAACGTATAAATCATCGGTGCCCTCTGGAAGCTCGCCGCGTAGCCTAATATAACGCAGCACAACATCAAGTGTAACGTCTGGGCGAATGGTCACCGTATCGGTGTTCATTAGCGCGCCTGCAGAGCGCTCTTGGTAAGATAAAGCCTGTGTAGCGCGTTCGCGGTCTTGCGTATCCATAGCGCTAACCACATCTTTGTACACGGTGTCAGGAAGGCTACGCAGGACTTCACCTAAATCATCGTGGCCCATATCCTCAGTGGCCGCGGCAATATGCTCAGGTTCCATTTGTGCAATGATACCTAAACGTACATCTTCAGAGAGCTCTTCTAGCACATCCCCTTGCACATCTGGGTCAACCAGTTGCCAAAGCATGCGTCTAATTTTATGCGGAGAGGATTCAAGCAGCAGTGCTGTATCACAAGGTGCTGTTTTTGCTAGCATGCGTCTTACTTGAACAAATTGCCCACTATTAAGTGATTTAGTCACTTGTTTTAGTTGCTGTAGTGGATAGTCTTGTTCAAACGCTTCTGGCATTGGCATCCTAAATATTTTTGTGTAATGGAAAGGTGTTTAGTAAGTGGTTTTGCCCACTGTTATTTTCTTTATTTTTTGTGCTAAACCCAATGCTGGGGCTAAATTAGTGTTTAAAATTAAGTAACCAAATTTAGCAGGGGCATGGCTTTATTACCCTAAATTAAAGCACTAAATTAGGCGAGTCGGAATACCTTAATTTACTAAATCTTTATAGTTTGGCCTGATAAGTCTTTAACTTATAAGGCTATGGTGCTTTAAGTTATTCTTGTTCGTTAAATCGTTGTGCGATTAATTGCCCAACCGCATGCAAAGCTTGCTCTGAATCAGGGCCTTCACAGACTACTTTAACTTCTTTACCTTTACTGCTTTCAAGTAACATTAAAGCTAATACGCTGTCGCCTGCGGCTTCTTTATCATCTTGGTGTAAGGTGATTTTAGCATCAAACTGTACAGCTAATTGCGCAAGGACCGTTGCCGCTCTGGCGTGTAAGCCTAATTTATTTTTTATTAAAAATGTGTCTTCACAGCGCATAAATTACTATACCTAAACTGAACAGGTTATTATTTTAAGGTTACTTTTCTTGCTCACGATGACGAATTTTGACATTCGGATGCGTCATAGCAAAGCTCTCACCAATGGCTTGCGCTAAATAAACCGAGCGGTGTTGACCACCAGTACAGCCAATTGCAATAGTGAGGTAACTACGGTTATTACGCTCTAAGTGTGGCAACCAAGTTTGTACAAAGGTTTGAATTTGCCAAGTGAATTTTTGCACTATGCTGTGATTTGCCAAAAAATCTTTTACTGGTTGATCAAGGCCCGTAAGCGGTTTGAGTTCAGGCTCCCAGTGGGGGTTTGGCAAAAAGCGAGCATCAAAAACATAATCAGCTTCTTTAGGTATGCCGTGTTTAAAGCCAAACGATTCAAACGTTACAATAAGTTGCTTATCTTTTTTACCCAGTATTTTTTCGCGAATTGACTCTGCTAATTGGTGCACACTTAAATCGGTGGTATCTAGCATAAAGTCAGCGCGCGTTACGAGTACATCAAGCAGTTCTTTTTCTTTTTTTATTGCTAAATCAAGCGGCAGTGAATCGATGGATAAAGGGTGTAATCTGCGTGTTTCTGAAAAACGTTTGATCAGTGTTTGATCATCACTATCTAAATAAAACAGTGTGGGTTTAGCAAAGTCAGGAAGGTACTCGAGAATATCGTTAAATTCGTCTTGTTCTTTGGGAATATTACGAACATCTATGCTAACGGCTATTTTGTCATAGTTATCTGAAACACTTCGCACTAAAGAGGGCAGTAGGTTGACCGGAATATTATCTACGCAATAATAGCCTAAATCTTCAACCACGCGTAAAGCAACCGACTTACCTGAACCAGAACGGCCGCTTATGATAATTAACTCCATTTATAGCCCTTAGTATTTACTACGATTGATCAACAATTACTTGATACAGCTCTGCATCGGTTTTAGCACTACGCAGCTGTTTACAAAATTCTTTGTTGCTCAGTTTATCAGCTATGGTTGCCAGAGTCTTTAGGTGCTGTTGGTTATCGCCATCTGGTACGATGAGTGCAACAAAAATATCAACAGGGCAGTTATCAATAGCATCAAAGTTAACAGGAGTGTCGCTAACAAGTACTAAAGCCAGCGGCTCTTCTACGCCACCCATTCTGCCATGAGGAATGGCGATACCCCGGCCAATACCAGTACTGCCTAGCTTTTCTCTGCTTGCCAGCGCATTAAGAATATCTTGTTGTGGTAAGTAGGGGAGCTTTTCATGAGCAAGCTCACTGATAAACTCTAAAATTCTTTTTTTACTACTAAAAAGGACCGCAGCTTTGCTGCAGTCCTGGCATACTAATGTACTTAATTTCATAATATTAGTGTCTAGCAAGCTTCTCTTTATGTTTTATGACTTGACGATCGAGCTTGTCAATCAACGAGTCTATAGCGGCATACATATCTTGGTGCTCTGTTGAGGCAAATAAATCTGCGCCACTTACATGAATAGTCGCTTCTGCTTTTTGGTTGAGTTTTTCTACATCGAGAATGACATGCACATTGCTAATATGATCTGAGTGCCTTTCTAGCTTTGCAAATTTATTATTTACATAGTCTCTAAGTGAATCAGTTACTTCTACGTGACGACCAGTTAGGTTTAGTTGCATAAGCATTTCCTCTTTGTTTTTTACGTCTTATATCAAACTCTTTCTCTGATTTGACGGTGGAATAGCTAGCGATTCACGGTATTTTGCTATTGTGCGTCTAGCTACTTTAATTCCTTGCTCTGCCAATATATCCGCAATTTTACTATCACTCAATGGTTTAGCTGAGTTTTCCGCGGCAATTAGCTTTTTAATTAGGGCACGTATTGCGGTTGATGAACACTCGCCGCCATTTTCAGTGCTTACGTGGCTTGAGAAAAAATACTTAAGCTCAAATATACCACGTGGTGTATGCATATATTTTTGCGTAGTAACACGCGAAATTGTCGATTCATGCATTTCTACCATTTCAGCAACATCGTTTAAAACCATTGGCTTCATGGCTTCGGGGCCATGTTCAAAAAATGCCTGTTGCTGTTTTACAATACAGTTTGTTACCTTAAGCAGCGTGTCGTTTCTGCTTTCAAGGCTTTTTATAAACCATTTAGCTTCTTGTAAGTGAGAGCGAATAAACTGGCTATCACCACTTGATTTTACGGTACGTGACATAGCCGCGTACTGACTATTTACGCGTATTTTTGGCATGCTATCTGGGTTTAGCTCTACCACCCAGCGGCCTTTTATTTTTTTAACCGACACATCTGGTATCACATACTCCGACTCTTCCCTTACTATTGTATCTGCAGGTTTTGGGTTGAGGGTATGTATTAGGGTCATGACCTCTTTAAGCTCGTCTTCTTTAAGCTTAGTCTTTTTCATTAATGTACGATAGTCGCGTGCCGCTAATAGATCAATGTGATCGGTTAAGATCATTTTAGTTTGTTCTATAAAAGGGGTGTCTTTATCAAACTGGTTTAGCTGAATACACAAGCACTCTTGTAAACTGCGCGCGGCTATACCTACAGGGTCAAATAACTGAATACGCTTTAAAACGGCTTCTATTTCATCAAGTTCAACTTCAACTTCGTCATCGTTTTCTTGGTTAAAGCTCTCTAAAATCTCTTCGCAACTTAGCGTTAAAATACCCGAGTCATCTACAGCTTCTACAATGGCAATAGCAATGGCTTCGTCAGTTGGGCTAAAAGGAGTAAGCTGAAGCTGCCACATTAAATACTCATGTAGCGTTTCAGTAGAGGCACCTTGATAAATAGACTCATCTTCCGGCATTGGGCCTGAGGATGCCGCAGGGGCTGCGCTCATGTACTCATCCCAGGTTACATCCATTGCCATATCATCGCTAACGGTGTCTTTATTTAAAGCTTCGCCACTGTCTTGCTCGTACTCGCTGGTTGTACCGTCAGCCGATGCGCTTACGGTTACATCATCCGTATCTGCTTTTTGTTCATTTTTTCCAGCCGACTCTTCCGTGTAATCTTGCTCTTCTACTTCTAATAGCGGGTTGCTATCAAGTGCTTCTTGTATTTCTTGCTGGAGATCCAATGTACTGAGCTGCAGCAAGCGAATCGCTTGTTGCAATTGTGGAGTCATTGTAAGTTGCTGGCCCATGCGCAGCTGTAATGATTGCCTCATGTATCTCTAACAATCCTTTTATGTTGTTATAATTAATATTAGCAGATGCTTGTAGGTGTGGCTTAAATGTTACAGCCTAAATTGCTCGCCTAAATAAACATCGCGTACAGTTTTGTCATTTAATACGTGTTCTGGGGTGCCAGATGCAATTAGCTCCCCATGAGAAACAATGTAGGCTTTTTCACAAACATCAAGGGTTTCTCTTACATTGTGATCGGTAATTAATACGCCAATGCCACGGTTTTTAAGATGTTCTATTATTTTCTTTATATCTAACACTGAAATCGGATCAACACCAGCAAAAGGCTCATCCAATAAAATAAATTTAGGGTTTGCTGCCAGTGCTCTGGCAATTTCTACACGGCGGCGTTCACCACCAGAAAGCGCCATACCTTGGCTATCGCGAATATGCTGAATACTGAATTCATCAAGTAAGTTGTTAAGCGTTTCTTCTCGCGCGGCTTTATTGAGCTCTTTACGCGTTTCTAAAATAGCCATTAAGTTTTGATAAACTGTCAGCTTTCTAAATATTGATGACTCTTGCGGCAAATAGCCAATGCCTAAACGGGCGCGGCTGTGCATAGGTAATAACGTAATGTCGTTATCATCAATAGAAATTTTACCTTTGTCGCTAGGTACTAATCCTACAATCATGTAAAAGGTGGTGGTTTTACCTGCGCCATTAGGGCCCAATAAGCCAACAATGCTGCCGGCTTCTACCTCAAGGCCTACATTTTTTACAACTTGGCGGCCTTTATAGCTTTTTGCTAATAGTTTTGCTTTTAAGGTGCTCATGGTTGACCTTCGTTACCTGTTTTTTCTTTAATTTTTGCTTCAACAGGCACTAAAATTGTGTGGACACGATCCGTAGAGTTTTCGTCTTTTTCTGCGCTAATAAGCTGCTGCTGCATGTCGTAGGTAATACTTTTAGCATTAATTTTTTGACCGGCTTGTGCGACTTCAGCATCGCCAACAAGCGTTAAAAAGCGCTTTGCTACGTCGTAACGTACTTCGTTTGCGCTGGCACTCATTACGGTACCGTCGTCTTGTTTTTCTTCGAAGTAGGCTGGGCTGCCAGTGGCAATAAGGAGTTGTTTGTTATCCCCTAAGTCTTCACGTTTATGTACTTCGAGTCGGTCGGCTGTAATTTTGCGATTACCATGCACAATTTCGACGTTCTTTTCAAAAATACCTACGTTTTCTTTAAGTTGGCCTTCTTGACGGTCTGCACTAATAGAAATTTGATTTGCTGGCGGTTGAGCGGCAGGCTCAGCAGCAGAGGCGCTAAATGCAAGCATTAGCGATGGGATAATAAGTATTTTAGTGAGTTTATTGGTCATAATATATTGTTCGCGTATGGTTAATTAGTTTTATTACTTCGGTTTTTAAATCGGCTTCAAGGCCTTTACCGACAATTTTTAAATTAGGCCCAGTGACAACCACTGGCTGCTCAGAGCGCATTGTTAACGCTTTAATGTCGACTTCGATGTTATCGGCATTGATGTTATCTATCATGGCGTTATCAACTAAATTTTTAGCAACCACATTGCCTTCTAAAATAAGTTGTTTATCTTCGTAAAGCGTTGCTTCGTCTGCATTTATTCGCCATGTTTGTTTTTCGTTATATAAAGTAAAAATAGGTTTTTCAAAAAATGTAAAACCAAGCTGTTGGTACAGCTCCATTTTAGCCGCTGTGACTTTATGGCTTATTTTGCCTTGCTCGTCATAGGCTGTTTGCTTAAGCTCTATAGCGGTGTAATCGGGCTTTGCAATTACTTCAGGTTCTTGCTCTAGCGCTACATTGGTTTGGGTAAAATAAGGGTACCAAAGCCAAACCATACAGCCGATGAATAACGCACTGAGTATAACGCGTGCTGCATTCATGAACTGGTGCCTTGTGTTGTCAGCGCTATGCCATTCTCTAGCATAAGTAAGTCTGTGAGCTCTCTAACGGCGCCAAAGCCGCCAGGCATTTGCGTAGTGTAATGCGATAAGCGCTTAATAAGCGGGTGCGCATCGTTTACTGCAACGGCAAAGCCAACGCGCTCCATTACTGGCATGTCAGGGCCATCGTCGCCAATGTAGGCTATTTGTTCATCAGTTAACTTTAAAGTGTTTTTGAGTTCTTGATAAGCAATAAGTTTGTCTTCTTGGCCTTGATAAATGTGCTGCACGGTTAAGCTGCTCATGCGAGTTTGCACTATTTCTGAGTGACGCCCCGTAATGACCGCAACTTCAAAACCGCTATTGATCAGCGCTTTAATGCCAAAACCATCTTTTGTATTAAATGCTTTTAATTCTTCGCCTTGGTTACCGAGGTAAATTCGGCCATCAGAAAATACACCATCAATATCGCATATGAGTAGTTTTACTTTTTTGGCGCGTGCTTTGGCATCATCGCTTAGCGGTTGATAGAGATCTTCAAATTGCATTTATAATACTCCTGCTTTTAAGAGGTCTTGCATATTTAAGGCGCCTATTGGCTGGTTTTTATCATTGACCACAATTAAACCATTAATACGTTTGTTTTCCATTATGTTTAGGGCTTCAGCTGCAAGTATATCGGCCGTGGCAGTTGTGCATGATTTGGTCATAACCTGGCTAATAGCGGTGCTATGTATATCCACTCTTTGCTCTAAAATACGGCGTAAGTCACCGTCGGTAAAAAGGCCAGCAAGCTGTTGATTGTTATCTACAATAGCGGTCATGCCCAGCCCTTTGGCTGACATTTCTATTAACGCGTCTTTAATTGTTTGCGTTACACCTATAATAGGGGTGTTTGTGCCGCTGTGCATTACATCTTTTAAAGTGAGCAACAATCGCTTACCTAAACTGCCACCAGGGTGAGAGAGTGCAAAGTCATCGGCGGTAAAGCCGCGTGCTTCTAAAAGCGCAACTGCCATTGCATCACCCATTGCTAAAGTAGCTGTGGTGCTTGCTGTAGGCGCTAAACCTAATAAACAGGCTTCTTGTTCTACTTTTATGCATACGTGCACATCGGCAAGTGTTGCCATAGTAGAGAGCGGGTTGCCCGTCATCGATATTACTTTTGCGCCAAGGCGTTTAAGCACCGGAATAATATTAAGTACTTCGCTGGTTTCGCCCGAGTTTGATATAAGCATAACCACGTCATTTTTGGTTATCATGCCTAAATCACCATGGCTTGCTTCGCCTGGGTGAACAAAAAAAGCAGGGCTGCCTGTACTTGCAAGGGTAGCAGCAATTTTATTACCAATATGGCCTGATTTACCCATGCCAATAACAATAATGCGGCCTTGGCAATCAAACATGAGCTGACACGCACTATGAAAGTTTTCGTCAACGTATTGTGTAATATCAGCAAGCGCTTGGCGTTCAATGTTTAATACGCGTAAACCTTGCTCTATAAAATTTAGTTGTGCCATTGTTACCCTACTTGACTAAAAATATAACCTTGGTACGCCAAAAATGCGATGAGTAATAGGCCACCTTCTACTCTATTGATACGCTGAGAACCTCTAAAGTTCAATGACATAATAATAAGCGCAAGCGTAGCACCTAACATAATAAGTATGTCGCGGTTTGCAAGTGACGGGTCAACCACTGATGGGTTAATAATACCTGCAAGTGGTAATACCGCTAAAATATTAAATATATTTGAGCCCACAATATTACCTAGGGCTAAATCATCTTCGTTTTTAAGTACACCCGCTACAGAAGCTGCAAGTTCAGGTAAACTTGTGCCAATGGCAATAATGGTTAAGCCAATTACTAAGTCGCTTAAACCAAAGTATTTAGCAATATCGACTGCTGAACCAACTAAAAAGTGTGAGCTAACAGGTAATAAAACCATGCCGACAATTAGCCATAAAACGGCTTTCTTAGTTGGTACATCGTTAGGAACCTCATCGCAGGCTTCTGAAACGAAAGGGTCATCTTGATTTTTTGCGCGCAAAGAAACCACAATCAAACCGCCAATAAATACAGCAAATGCGACTAGCAACGCCACCCCTTCGGTGAGCGAGAAGTAGTTGTCTGAAAATACATACCACGTAGCCAAGGATACCAGCATAACAAGCGGCATTTCGCGTTTTAAAGTGCTTGATGACACACTCAAAGGGCGTAGCAGCGCAGTAATACCTAACACAAGTAAGATGTTTGTTATATTTGAACCTACCGCGTTACCAACCGCTGTGTCGGTTTTATTTGCCAAAGCAGCCGAGGCCGATACCATCATTTCAGGGGCCGAAGAACCCATAGCAACAACCGTTAAGCCAACAATTAAAGTAGGGACTCCAAAGTTTTTAGCAAGCGCTGCCGCACCGTATACAAATCGGTCGGCGCTCCACACAAGTGCAGCAAAACCAAGAATTAAAATAACAAACGAGGTAACCATTATGTTAAGCCAGATGTTCAAAATACAGATGGCGCGAATAGTAACAAAAGCCAACATGAAAGTATAAGCAAAAGAGCAGGGTCTACTATTGCAGTGCGTGAATTTTATGCGCTTAAGCAAAGGTTAAGGCAATTTACTTCAGCCTTAGAGCGCTTTTTGTAGGCGTATTACAAAATCTTACGAATTGTTTTTTCCATCTTGGCTAAAAAACCCTTAAAATAGGAGCACGAGTGAACATTGTTACGGAGAGCGACTTGTCGCAATCAATAGTAGAAGTCAAGGATGTTAGCTTTTCGCGAGGCGATAGAACCATATATAAAAATATGAGTTTTAGTGTTCCTAAAGGTAAGATAACAGCGATTATGGGGCCAAGCGGAATTGGCAAAACCACAATGCTACGCTTAATTGGTGGGCAGCTTAAGCCTGACGCCGGCGATATTTTATTCGAAGGTGGCAGTATTCCTAGTATGTCGCGCAAAGAGTTATATGCGGCACGAACCAAAATGAGCATGCTGTTTCAAAGCGGTGCGTTATTTACTGATATGTCGGTATTTGACAACATTGCATTTCCTCTGCGAGAGCACACCAAGTTAAGTGAAGCGTTAATTAAACTAGTCGTATTAATGAAACTGCAAGCGGTGGGTTTACGCGGTGCTAAAGATTTAATGCCTTCTGAGCTTTCTGGCGGTATGGCCAGACGAGCAGCACTTGCACGTGCTATTGCACTGGACCCAGAACTTATTATGTATGATGAGCCTTTTGCCGGCCAAGACCCAATATCTATGGGTGTATTGGTAAAGCTTATTAAGTCGTTAAATGAAGTGCTAGGTTTATCATCCCTTATTGTAACCCACGATGTGACGGAGGTAATGAGTATTGCCGATCACGTTATTATTATTGCCGATCAAGGCGTAATAGGGGCAGGGACACCGGATGAAATGCGTAATCATGAATCTCCATTAGTACAGCAGTTTTTAAAAGGGTTATCGGATGGGCCTGTGCCATTTCATTATCCTGCACAAACGTATGCTGATGAGCTGTTAGGAGAAAACGCTTAATGTTGGATTTATTTCAAAAGTTAGGTCATAAAACGCTGGGGCGTTTTGCTGCATTAGGGCGCTCTGCCAACATGCTTTTTAATGCATTGTGGAATGTACCTAACTTTAAAAAAGGCACACCGCTGTTAGTGCGCCAACTTTATATGGTTGGTTCGCAATCATTATTAATTATTATGGTGTCGGGTTTGTTTATTGGTATGGTGCTTGCGCTGCAAGGTTACACTGTATTGGTTGGCTATGGCGCCGAAGACAGCCTAGGCCCATTAGTTGCGCTTAGTTTATTACGCGAACTAGGCCCTGTGGTTACAGCGCTATTATTTGCTGGGCGCGCTGGAAGTGCGCTAACGGCAGAAATAGGTTTAATGAAAGCCACCGAGCAACTCTCTTCACTAGAAATGATGGCCATTGACCCTCTCAAGCGCATTATTGCACCGCGCTTTTGGGCAGGTTTTATTAGTATGCCATTGCTTGCACTTATTTTTTCTGCGGTTGCCATTATCGGTGCTCATTTAGTTGGGGTTGATTGGTTAGGCGTAGATACCGGCAGCTTTTGGTCGATAATGCAATCGCAAGTATCGTTTCAAGAAGATGTATTAAACGGCATGATAAAAAGTTTTGTATTTGCCATGGTAGTGACCTGGATTGCGCTTTATAAGGGCTACGACTGTATCCCAACCTCAGAAGGGATCAGTAAAGCAACAACAGAAACAGTCGTACACTCATCACTGGCAGTATTAGGGTTTGACTTTATTTTGACAGCGGTAATGTTTACCAGCTAATAGGGTATAGATAATGAATTCACGGAAATTAGAGATTTTAGTTGGCTTTTTTGTCGCATTAGGCATTTTAGCGTTTGCAATGTTAGCACTTAAAGTGGCTAATTCGGGTATTAGCGGGTCGGGCGAAACCTACACGCTAAATGCAAAGTTTGAAAATATCGGCTCACTTAAAGCGCGTGCACCGGTAAAAGTAGGCGGTGTAGTGATTGGCCGTGTTGAATCTATTTATGTACACCCACAGGAGTTTTTGCCTGTGGTAAATATGACGATAGATGCACAGTATTTATGTCGTTTTTCAGACACTAGCTCAATCTCAATTTTAACATCGGGTATTTTAGGGGAGCAGTACTTAGGTATTCACCCTGTTATTTCTCCTAATGCAGCAGAGCAGCGCTGTTTAGGTGAAACAGTGACCGAAAACGCACAAGATCAAGCAATCGATGAGTTATTTGGCGTAGAGAGCAAAGCGTTAGGTGATGGTGATTCAATCACAGATACTAAGTCTGCACTTGTTTTAGAAGAGTTAATTGGGCAGTTTTTATTCAACCAAGGTAGTGAGTAATTATTATGTTGAAACAGTTTTTAGCCGTTATTGCACTTGGTGCAACCCTAGCTGTGCAAAGTGTTAGCGCAGCCGAAGTTAAACTGACAGATCCTAACAAAATGGTGCGTCAGGTAGCAGAGCATACATTTGAGCGCATTAAAAAAGATCAACCGCTTATCACTAAAGATAAAGAGCACCTTCGTGTTATTGTAGAAGAAGAGCTGATGCCTTACATAGACTACAAATATGCAGCACTTCGTGTGTTGGGTAGTGAAGTGTCTAAAGTGCGTGCAATTACCGATGAAGCCGAAAAAGCCGAAGCAATTAAAGACATCCAAGAATTTATTGGCGCGTTTAGAGCCTATTTAGTTGCTACTTACGCGGGGGTATTTACTCAATACACTGACCAACATGTAGAATTTGGCGCAGAGCAACCATTTAAAGGCAAAGATGTAGTTGTAGTAAAAACTAAAATTACAGAAGATGGCAAGCCTGACATAAAAATTGATTTTAAAGTGCGTGAAGATCGCAGCGGCGAGTGGCGCGCATACGATATGATTGCAGAAGGAATTAGCTTACTCGATGCAAAACAAAGTGAGCTACAAGGTATTTTACGCCAGCAAGGTATTGCACACGTAAGCAAATTACTAGAGCAAAAGAGCCAGTTACCTGTGCAATTTAGAGGCAACAACAGCAATGACTAAATTGGCAATTAGCCAAGTAGATGAGCAGCACTATAGGGTAAGTGGTGAACTTACCCGCAGCTCAATTGGCAATGAACAGCTTCTGAACGCCAAGTCATTAAGTAAGCATAAAACCATCTATTTTGACCTTTGTGAGGTAATGAGGGTTGACACAGCGGGCTTAGCTTGGTTAATTCACTCTTTTGCTGAATTTAAGCAACAAGGCACACGCCTTGAATTGCAAAATCCACCTGAGCAATTGCAAAATTTAATGCTGTTGGGTCAGGTAACAACTTTATTTGAGTGAGAGTTATGGAAACTAGCCAAGTCGAAACATTATTACGCGACGAACTTCAATTATCTGAAGTAAAAGTAAAAGCCAATGGTAGCCATTATGAAGTAATTGCAGTAGGTGAGTGCTTTGACGGTTTAAGCCGCGTTAAAAAGCAACAGCTAGTTTATGGCCCATTAATGAATACTATTTCAGACGGTACAATTCACGCTGTATCAATTCGTGCATTTACGCCAACTGAGTGGAAGCGTGAACAAAAATTTATTTTACCTCAATAGTTAAGGCCTCTTAATGGATCAGTTTGTAATTCAAGGTGGCACTTCACTTGCGGGTGAAGTAACTATTTCTGGCGCTAAAAATGCCGCATTACCAATTTTGTTTGCCGCACTGCTTGCCGATGGTAAAAGTACATTTACGAATGTTCCTCGCCTTCGCGATATTGTGACCACTGAGGCGCTTTTAAGCACCTTAGGCGCAACTGTAAATTGGCAAGGCGATACACTGTATATTGATGGCGCAACCGTTAATAAAACGCTTGCTCCTTATGATTTAGTTAAGCAAATGCGTGCCTCTGTTTTGGCTCTAGGGCCTTTAGTGGCGCGTTTTGGTGAGGCGCAGGTATCGCTACCTGGTGGCTGTGCTATAGGTGCACGTCCGGTTGATATACATATTCAAGGTTTAGAGCGCATGGGCGCACAAATAAACGTTGAAAACGGTTATATCAATGCAAAGGTAGAAGGCCGCCTTAAAGGCGCTGAAATTTTCATGGAAATGGTCAGTGTTGGCGCAACCGAAAACTTACTAATGGCCGCAGCACTTGCTGATGGTAAAACGGTGCTTGAAAACGCAGCTCGCGAGCCCGAAATTATTGACCTTGCCAATTGCCTAATTGCTATGGGTGCAAAAATTACTGGTGCGGGTACAAGCCGTATAGAAATTGATGGCGTAGAGCGTTTAGGCGGCTGTGAGCACAGCATTTTACCTGACCGCATTGAAACGGGCACTTTTTTAGTTGCAGCAGCGATGGCTGCAGGCGAAGTACTTTGTAAAAAAACAGATTTTCATTCACTTGAGCCTGTTATTGAAAAATTACGTGCCGCGAATGCATTAGTTGAAGTAAACGATGACAGCATTTATTTAGATATGCGTAATCGTGAGCTCAAAGCCGTTAATATTAAAACCATGCCACACCCTGGTTTTCCAACCGACATGCAAGCGCAGTTCACCGCGTTAAATGTAGTGGCTAATGGTAGTGCAACAATTACCGAAACCATTTTTGAAAACCGCTTTATGCACGTACCAGAGTTACAACGCATGGGCGCTAATATTCGTTTAGAAGGGCACACCGCTATTTGTGGTGAAACGCAAAGTTTAAGTGGCGCACAAGTAATGGCAACCGATTTACGCGCCTCTGCAAGCTTAATTTTAACCGGTATTGTGGCGCAAGGTGAAACGGTAGTCGATCGTATTTACCACGTAGACCGAGGCTATCAACGCATTGAAGATAAACTCAGTGGCTTAGGTGCCAATATTAAGCGCAGAAGTAGCTAATACCCATTCGCAATAATATTTATTCGCTTTGAGGTGAGAGCACACTTGCTCCTAAATTAAGCGCGCTGAGTTAAACACAGTTTACTTTAGACATAAAAAAAGGTCGGATACGCGTATTGTTATCCGACCTTTTTATTGCCATTTTGGTTAGAGTTTAGTTTCGAGCTCTGCAACTGTAACCATTATTTTTTCTACTTTACCGTTTCGGTACAGCTCAAATTCTATTTCTTTACCGGGCTGTGTATTGCCTATTTTTTCGAGTACTTTTTGCGGGTTGGCGACACTTAACCCTGCAATTTTAATAACGATGTCTTGCTCTTCAATGCCAGCTTGCCATGCAGGGCCTAATGGGTCTAAATTGGTGATGCGCATACCAGCAACCTCAGTAAGGCTGTCGTTTACCTCTTTGCCCGTGCTATCTACAGCGGTGCCTTCAAAGCCTAAATAGCCACGTACTACACGGCCATGGCGTATTAGCTTTGCCATTACTTCTTTAGCGAGCGAATAAGGAACAGCAAAAAAGATTCCTTGGATATTTAGGTTTTCACGGGTTTTAAATTGCGCAGACGTGATCCCTACTAAGTCCCCATTTGAATTAACCAAAGCACCGCCAGAGTTACCTACATTTATAGCAGCATCCATTTGCAGTAAGTTGTTATAAGGGCTATCGGTAATTTTTTGTTTACCGGTGGCACTAATTATACCTTGGGTGATGGTTTGCCCTAAATTGAGTGGGTTACCAATGGCCAGCACTACATCACCTACACTGGTGGTGTAATTATCGTTTACGGGGATCACCGGCAGGTGGTCGGCGTTAATTTTCAATAAGGCTAAATCGGTAATGGTGTCAAAGCCAATTAACTGCACATCAAAAAAGCGTCGGCCATCGGTTAAAATAACCAAGATTTGATCTGCATTATTTATAACGTGGTAGTTAGTTAATATGTAGCCGTCTTGCGCCATAATTACGCCAGAGCCAAGCTCTTGAACGGTGTTTTGTTGCTTATAGCGAGGCTCTTTAGAAATGCTTTCTGAAAAAATAGTTACTACCGACGGTGCAGCACGTTTAACTGCGTCAGCAAAACTAAGGTGATTTGAGCTCATAGCACTGGGCAAGGGAACATTAGGGAGTAAAGAGGCGCGCATATTAGGGCTGAAAAAAACCACTAAAAAAGCGATACCTAAACCGACAAACAAAGGGGGAAGTACAAATTTTAGTAATTTCAGCACGAGATTCTTATTGTTAGTGAGCAATTCTTTATGATGGCACAAAAAAAATAACAGCGGCAAGTGCTGCTGTTATTTTTATTGCTTATTTATAACGTGTTACTTATTGGATAAGTACAAAGATAGACTCTCTGCCACGTTTAACGCCAAGCACAATATTACCTTGGGTATCTTCGATAATTTTGTTCATTTGACGAATGTTTTCTACACGTTGGCGGTTAACTTGAACAATCACATCACCTTCTTCAAGACCAACACGTGCAGAAGGAGAGCGCGGATCTACTGTGGCGACTTCAATACCTTTAGTGCCATTTTTTTGCACGTTTTCAAGCGTCGCACCTTGGAATGCAGGATGCAGTTCATCGCCTGCGGCGGTTACACCCGATGCACCATCAAGCGTTACTTTAATGGTTTTTACTTTGCCATCGCGGTAAATACCTAATTTAACTTCGCGTCCTTCACCTAACGTTGCTATTTTACTGCGCAGCTCGTGGAAGCCACTAATATCGCTGCCATTAATACTAATAATAACATCGCCAGCTTTAATACCTGCTTTGCTTGCTGCGGTATCATCCATTACTTGCATAACGTAAGCACCTTGTTTAACGTCAAGTTGCTGTGCTTTTGCAAGGCCTGCATCAAGTGGGCGGCCAGAAATACCCAGTGAGCCACGGCGAACTTCGCCATGTTCGATAATTTGGTCAACTAAGTTTTTCATCATATTTGATGGAATGGCAAAGCCAATACCAACATTTCCGCCCGAGGCACCTAAAATAGCAGTATTAATACCAATAAGTTCACCATTTAGGTTAACTAAAGCGCCTCCTGAGTTACCTTGGTTAATAGCTGCATCGGTTTGAATAAAGTCTTCATAGCCTTCAATATTTAAACCACTACGCCCTAATGCACTTACAATGCCCGAGGTTACTGTATGGCTTAAACCAAATGGATTACCAATTGCTACTGCAAAGTCGCCAACACGCAATTTATCTGAATTTGCCAGTTTAACTTCGGTTAAGTCATCTGCATCTATTTGTAATAGCGCAATATCAGACTCTTTATCGGTACCAATTTTGGTGGCTTCAAATTCACGGCCGTCTTCTAGCGTTACCACCATTTTTTCGGCATCTTGAATTACGTGGTTATTTGTTACTACATAGCCTTCGTCGGCATCAATAATAACCCCTGAGCCTAAACCACTAAATTGGCGCTTTTGACTACGTGGCTGAGGGTTACCAAAAAAGTATTCAAGCGGGTCTGCACGGCGGCGCACTTCTTTTGAGCCAGAAACCTGAATGCTCACAACGCCAGGGGTAATTTGCTCAAGCATAGGCGCAAGTGTGGGTAATTGTTGGCCGTTAACTGCAATAGGCAGTTTTGCATAAGAGGCCATTGGGCTTAGTAATAAGCTTGTAGATAAGATTGCAGCACTAATAAGTGATAATTTCATTTTCATAGTCAGGGTGTACTCCACATCACAGGAAAAGCAAAAAGGCTGCATAAGCAGCCTTTTCGAATTTAAATATAAAGCTGTTACATTTAAAGACTATGGGGTCAAAAAAAAGTTCCTCAAGATAGCACTAACATTTTAGCGTGCTCAGTGTGTTAAGAGGCTTTTGCAGGTTTTGTATCGCCATTTTGCCCTGCAAATAAACCAGACTCACCCGAGACGTAATCGGCAGGTTGTGCTTGTGCAGATGAACGGTCAACCTCGCGCTCTTTTAAAGATGCTTGTAATTGCTCTGTTGTTTCTTTAGAGAAAAACGGCTCGCTAGGTGCTTTGTTTTTATCATCAAGTAAGAGTTGATTGGTTTCTTCAACATGGCTGAGTAGTTGGTCGTAGTTTTCTTTCATTTTATTCACAAGCTTACCTGTGCTTGCTAAATGATCGGCCACATCTTGGCGATACTGCTCAAGCGCGTTTTGTGCTTGCTCGGCTTGTTCTTTTAATTCATCTTGCTTAAATTGCTTTTTAGTAACGAATGCACCAACAAAAAATGCCACTACAGCAGTAATAATAATTAAACCTACCCACGTAACTGTGCCCATAACTTTACCCCTTTGGGAAAAAATATCTAATAATGCCTGATTCAAATATAAATCATCCTGTGGGTAATATACCCCGAGTTAAGATGCGTGTTAATATGTTGTGCAAATTAAACTGTGTTTAAAATGTAATTAGATATGACTCCTTGGCAAACTTACCAGCAAGATCTTAAGCGCGATGACTTTGTACATGACCAAGCACAAGAAAATGCAGTGCGCCATTTACAACGTTTATACGATGACCTCACAAATAAAAAACCACAGCAACAAGGCTTTTTTGCAAAGTTGTTTAATAAAAGCGAACCTGAGCCAATTAAAGGGCTTTATTTTTGGGGTGGTGTAGGGCGTGGTAAAACCTATTTAGTAGATACCTTTTACGAAGCGCTGCCAGGTGAGCGTAAAATGCGTGTGCATTTTCATCGCTTTATGCACCGAGTTCACGATGAACTAAAAAAGCTAAATAATAAAAGCAATCCACTGGAAATTGTTGCCGACATATTTAAAGCCGAAACCGATATTATTTGTTTTGATGAATTCTTTGTTCAAGATATTACAGATGCCATGTTACTCGGCGGCTTAATGCAGGCATTATTTGCACGCAATATAGTATTAGTCGCTACCTCTAATATAGTACCTGATGATTTATATAAAAACGGCTTACAGCGTGCGCGTTTTATTCCGGCCATTGAACTGGTAAAAGCGAACACAGAAATAGTAAATGTAGACTCTGGTATTGATTATCGCTTGCGTACACTTGAGCAAGCCGAAATATTTCACAGCCCGTTAGATGAGCAAGCCGATAAAAACTTATTTGAATATTTTGATAAGCTATCGCCAGAGGCGGGGGAGCTTGATCAACCCATAGAAATAGAAGGGCGCTTAATCAACACACGCAAAGTGGCTAAGTGTGTAGTGATGTTTGAATTTAGCGAATTGTGCGAAACCGCACGTAGCCAAGTCGACTACATGGAAATTAGCCGCTTATATAACACTGTTATTATTTCTAATGTTAAACAGCTTGGACAAAATAATGATGATGCAGCTAGGCGCTTTATCGCTTTAGTGGATGAGTTTTACGAGCGACATGTAACATTAATCATTTCGGCTGAAAAACCGATCACGCAGCTTTATACCCAAGGTAATCTTAACTTTGAATTTAAGCGCTGCATTAGCCGCCTGCAAGAAATGCAGTCTTTAGAGTATTTAGCAAAAGAGCATTTAGCATAGCGCTAATACGACTGTATCGACTCTTTAAAGTGGCCTTATTGTTGTTTTTATATAAATGCATAAATTTTTGTAATTTTCTTGTGGAAAAAACAACCGCTCGGTAGCAATGTGTTTTAAGTGCTGGTATACTCCCGCGTCTGCCACGTTGCGTTCTATGTCCTCATATAGTTTAGCCACTTGTGAGCGGCGCTAAAGTCTAAAACTCGAAGGGGTTATAGCATACTTAGAGCGGTAGTTAATAATAACTGCCTGTGGTTTTAATTGAAAAACATTGGATTTTTATAAATGAAAACGTTTGTTGCTAAACCAGAAACAGTAAAACGTGACTGGTACGTAGTTGACGCTGAAGGTAAAACTTTAGGTCGCATCGCTACTGAAATCGCTCATCGCCTACGCGGTAAGCACAAAGCTGAATACACTCCACACGTAGATACTGGTGATTACATCATCGTTATCAACGCTGAGAAAGTTACTGTAACTGGTAACAAATTCAAAGATAAAGTGTACTACGCTCATACTGGTTTCCCAGGTGGTCTTAAGTCTACTACTTTTGATAAACTTCAAGCTGCAAAGCCTGAAATGATCATCGAAAAAGCTGTTAAAGGCATGTTGCCACGTGGTCCTTTAGGCCGCGCTATGTACCGTAAACTTAAAGTTTACGCAGGTACTGAGCACAACCATGCTGCACAACAGCCTCAGGTTCTAGACATTTAAGGAGCACTATCATGGCAAATCAATACTACGGTACAGGTCGTCGTAAAAGTTCAAGTGCTCGCGTATTCTTACGCCCAGGCACTGGTAACATCGTAATCAACAAGCGCTCTTTAGAAGAGTACTTTGGTCGCGAAACAGCACGCATGGTTGTTCGTCAAGCTCTTGAGCTTGTTGACATGACTGAAAAATTTGACCTTCACATCACCGTTGCCGGTGGTGGTACAACTGGTCAAGCTGGTGCTATCCGTCACGGTATCACTCGTGCACTTATGGAGTTTGACGAGTCATTACGTCCACAACTTCGTAAAGCAGGTTTTGTTACACGTGATGCACGTAAAGTTGAACGTAAGAAAGTGGGTCTTAAGAAAGCGCGTAAGCGTCCACAGTTCTCAAAACGTTAATTTTTACGTTATCAAGAATTCAAAAACCCAGCTTATGCTGGGTTTTTTGTTTTTGGCATTAAAATTTAAGTACTTACCTACCTCAAGCCCGCTTTTTTAAGGCTAGGCGCTGATCATATTTTATAAATGCTGCGTATTTAATGTACGAAAGCTTTAAAATACCCATTTCGCTGCAAAAAAGTTAAATAATTATCGCAATTAGTGTAAATCCATCAGTTAATTGGTGGAATTTTTTGCTACAATTGGCTGGCAAGTAGTATGAGCAAGTTCAACATCACCATGTACAGTTTATCTGTTTCCTCGTAGTGGGGTTGATCTTGGTCAGTATATTGTTTTTACAGAAGCGCTATTATAGTCATTCGGCTTTATTCTCGAGCTTACTTTATCAAACTATTGATCAAGTCGGGTTATTCGAGCGTGAGGCTGTGAATAACCTTGTTTTAATCAAGGGTTTTAATTATGATCGCTTCTATTTTAAAAATTTCGAAAAATTAACCTGCTGTAACTGATGTTCTCAATATAGCAAGTGTTGAGAATCATAGTGGAGATAAGTGGATGAGCAATGCGCCTGTAGACAATGGCCGACGTCGCTTTTTAACCATAGCTACCTCTGTTGTAGGTGGTGTTGGTGCGGCTGGGGCTGCTGTTCCTTTTATTGCGTCTTGGAATCCAAGTGAGCGAGCTAAATCTGCGGGTGCGCCTGTAGAAGTAGATATCAGCAAACTTGAGCCAGGACAATTAATACGTGTCGAGTGGCGTGGTAAACCTGTATGGGTTGTATCACGTACCCCTAAAATGCTTGAGCAGATGAAAGAACATGAAGGTCAACTTCGTGATCCGCAATCGCAAGAGCCACAACAACTAGAATCATCAACAAATGATTACCGTTCATTACGCCCAGAGATTTTTGTCGCTGTTGGTATTTGTACGCATTTAGGGTGTTCTCCAGGCTTTTTCCAAGGTAACTTTAGTGAAAAAGTTGAAGGGACAGATGATGGTTTTTACTGTCCATGTCACGGTTCTAAATTTGATATGGCTGGGCGAGTATTTCAATCAGTTCCTGCACCATTGAACTTAGAAGTACCACCTTATACTTTTCTTGATGAAACCACTATTTTAGTGGGCGAAGAAAAAGGGGTAGCCTAATGTTTGGTAAAATTGTTAGTTGGATTGACGACCGTATCCCAATGACACGTGTTTGGAACATGCACATTGCACAGTATCCAGCACCTAAAAACTTTAACTTCTGGTACTTTTTTGGCTCGCTAGCCATGTTAGTACTAGTAAACCAAATACTTACTGGTATTTGGTTAACGATGAACTTTGTTCCCTCTTCTGAAGGCGCTTTCGCATCAGTAGAGTACATCATGCGTGATGTTGAATACGGTTGGTTATTACGTTATTTACACTCAACGGGTGCATCTGCGTTTTTCATCGTTGTTTATATGCATATGTTCCGTGGCATGATCTACGGCTCTTACCAAAAACCACGTGAATTACTGTGGTTATTCGGTATGTTTATTTTCTTAGCATTAATGGCTGAAGCCTTCATGGGTTACTTACTACCATGGGGTCAAATGTCGTTCTGGGGTGCGCAGGTAATCATTTCGTTATTCGGGGCTATTCCGGTAATTGGTGACGACTTAACACTTTGGATCCGTGGTGACTACGTAATATCGGGTGCAACGCTTAACCGCTTCTTTGCATTACACGTTATTGCACTACCATTGGTTATTGTAATTTTAGTGTTCTTACACATTGTTGCGCTGCACGAAGTGGGCTCTAACAACCCTGACGGTGTTGAAATAAAACGCAAAAAAGGCACTGTGGCTGAAGAAGATAAGTCTAAATTTAAATTCCATGAGTATTACACCGACAAAAAAGACATTGTTGATGCGATACCGTTCCACCCGTACTACACAGTAAAAGATATTGTGGGCGTGGTTGGTTTCTTAATCTTGTTCTGTTGGGTTGTATTCTTTATGCCTGCGATGAATGGTTTCTTCCTAGAAGCGCCAAACTTTGAAGCAGCAAACCCACTTAAAACGCCAGAGCACATTTTCCCAGTTTGGTACTTTACGCCATTCTATGCAATCTTACGTGCAATCCCTGATAAGCTTATCGGTGTTGCGGCAATGGGTGCGTCAATTGTGGTACTCGCATTGTTACCGTGGATTGACCGTGGTCGTGTTAAATCGGTTCGTTACCGTTGTGGTTTCCACAAATGGAACATTGCAGGTTTTGTTGTAACTTTCGTTCTTTTAGGTTGGGTGGGTGCAACTCCACAAACTGATATGAAAACGATAATTTCTCAAATCTGTACTGTGACTTACTTTATGTTCTTCGTACTGTTATTTATATACAGTAAGAATGAAAAAACTAAGCCATTGCCTGAGAGGTTAACGAAATGATGAAAAAGCTACTTATTGGTGTATTTGCTTTATCAGTAAACTTGCTGCCTAACATGGTTATGGCTGCGGGTCCTTCGGTTCCTCTTATGGAAGCGGGTAACGATATATCTGATCAGCCTTCTTTGCAGCGCGGCGCAAAGTTGTTCATGAACTACTGTCTTGGTTGTCACCAAATGCAGTATCAACGTTATGAACGTACTTTCCGTGATATTGGTATTCCAACCGAGCTTGGCAAAGAGCAATTGATTTTTGATGGTTCAAAAGTAGGTGGCCATATTCTTAACGCTATTGCAAAAGAAGATGCTGCTAAATGGTTTGGTGCGGCTCCGCCGGATCTAACCAATGTGGCGCGTGTGCGCGGCAGTGATTGGATTTACACTTACTTAAAGTCGTTTTACAAAGATGAATCTCGCCCGTTTGGCGTAAATAATACGTTATTCCCATCGGTGGGTATGCCGCATGTTCTTCAAGAACTACAAGGGCTACCAACACCTATCATTGAAGAAGTTGAACAACATGGTCAAACAGTGACTAAAGTTGTTGGTACTGAAACAGATGGTAAGGGCGAATTAAGCGTTGATGAATACGATCAAGCGGTTCGTGATTTAACGAATTTCTTAGAGTATGTAGGTGAACCTACACGCCTTGAGTCAGAAGCGTTAGGTATTAAGGTAATTGGATTTTTAGTTATCCTGTTTATCTTGGCATTTATGCTTAAGAAAGAATACTGGAGAGATGTTCATTAATTTGAGCATTTTACAAGGTAATTTTGCAATAGGGGCTTAAGCCCCTATTGCTGTTTTAGTTATTTAATGGAGGTATAGGCATGGCCGTAGCTGCCAATAAGCGCCCTGTAATGACCCTTTTTTCTGGTGCTAACTGTATGTATAGCCACCAAGTACGTATTGTACTTGCAGAAAAAGGTGTAAGTGTAGATATTCATTTGGCTGAAAAGGATAACTTGCCAGAGGCACTTCACGAAATTAACCCTTACGGTACAGTACCCACACTGATTGACCGTGAGCTTGGCTTATATCAGGCAAACATCATCATGGAATACCTTGATGAACGTTTCCCTCACCCTCCACTAATGCCTGTGTATCCGGTAATGCGTGGTCGTAGCCGTTTAATGATGCACCGTATTGATACTGATTGGTACAGCCTTGCTGAAAAAATCATTAACAATACAGCAGGTGCTGCACAAGCTCGTAAAGAGTTAACTGAAGCGTTACTTGCAATTGCACCAATCTTTAACGAAGCTCCATACTTTATGAGTGAAGAGTTTAGCTTAGTAGATTGTTATTTAGCACCACTATTATGGCGTTTACCAGAGTTTGGTATTGAGCTTAATGGCTCTGGCGCTAAAGAGCTAAAAGAGTACATGATCCGCTTATTTGAGCGTGAGTCATTCCAAGCTTCTTTAACTGAAGCAGAGCGTGAGATCCGTTTATAATGACGCCTAATCGTCCTTATTTACTACGTGCTTTTTTTGATTGGATCGTAGATAACGACTGCACACCACATTTAGTGGTTGATGCGCAGTACCCAGCAGTACAAGTGCCTACGCAGTTTGTACAAGATGGCCAAATAGTGCTTAATATTAGCCCTTCTGCCGTTACTGGGTTTTCGTTAGATATGGAACAACTAAGCTTTAATGCGCGCTTTGGCGGACAGCCAATGCAAGTATATGTGCCTTTAGGTGCGGTGCTTGCTATTTATGCGCGTGAAAATGGCGAAGGAACAGTCTTTACTGCAGATGAGTTTTTAGAGGACGAAGACGATTTTGCACCTGACCTTGAAAGTGTGGAAACATCAGATGAGATTATTGATGAAACCCCGCCAGAAAAGCCAGAAAAGAAAAAAGGCTCACATTTACGCGTCATCAAGTAACGCTTAAATACAAAAAAACCGCTAATTAAGCGGTTTTTTTATGTGCCTCATAAAGGGCTTTTTATGTATTTTATAAATATTCAAACACTTTAATAACGCGCTCTACACCCGATACATTGCGTGCAATGTTAACCGCTTGGTTAGACTCAGATTCAGATACTAATCCCATTAAAAATACTTCAGCGTTTTCGGTCACTACTTTAATATTATTACTCGGTATATTTTTAGCTGTTAAAAGCTGCGCTTTTACTTTAGAGGTTAGCCACGAGTCGTGCGTTTGTGTGGTAATTCCAATATTTGAGCCAATTCTAATTTGGTTATGTATTTTACGTATACCTGAGAGCCCCTCAATGCTCTGCTGAGCTTGGTCTTTCATTTCTTGATTGGCAACCTGACCTACCAGTAAAACAATGCCATTAACGCTTATAGCGTCTACATTGGCGAACTTTTCTAGTCGTTCAACTTCACTAAGCGCAATACTGGCTTTAATTTCTATATTATTGTCGTCTATTTGCGAGCCAATGGTGCGGCGATCATTTGCTGCTGTTACTGCACCAGCTGTTCCTGCAACCACTGCGGCTGCACAGCCTTGCAGCAAAACAACAGTACCTAAAACAATAAGAGAGCGTTTAAACATAATTTTCATCCTGCGGGAAAAGAGTTAAATCAACCAGTTCACTTAAGCAATGTAAGTTAACTAAGTGAGATTCAATAATGCGGCTAGGGCGCTTAGAAGGCGTACGAATTTCTACATCATTAGGGCCTAATAAGCCAACGAGTTCTCCACCATCGTCACCTACCATCACTATGACCTTCATATCTTTAGTAAGTGCCGCTTCTACAGCAGAAATAATATGTTTTTCGTTGCCATTAATTGCTAACGCAAGCAGTAAATCGCCTTGCTGTGCAAAGGCACGTACTTGGCGAGCAAAGGTATCATGCTCATCTACTTGGCTACTTTGCCCTAAATTGATGTTTTCTTGAGATAGCGCAATAGCAGGTAAACAGGGGCGCTCTGTTTCGTAGTGATTAACTAATACGCCGGCCATGTGCTGCGCTAGCATATGGCAGTTTGCCGTGCCACAGCAAAGGAGTTTGTTACCATTAATTAAACTTTGTGCAATGGTAAATGCCGCAGACTCTAGTGCGCTTGGCAGTACTTCGCCTGCTGCTATTTGTACTTGAATGCTTTCTGTAAAAATTTCTTTAATTGTATCTTGCATAGACTACCAATAATTTATTCGTCATTTTTGTTTGTTGCTGGGCGTTTTACTAATCTGTTTGCGTGGTGTTAAAGTACGCTTTTGATCCAATTTATATTGCCAGAGCCTTCACCTGTAATGGCAACATAGTCGACTCTTATAGGCTGATTAGTTAAGTTTTTTGCTGCCAAGTAGTGATAAATAGTGCGTTTTAGTCGTGCTTGTTTTTGTGCGCCAAGGGCATAATTTGCACCGCCTCTCGCATTGTTTTTACGAAACTTGACTTCTACAAATACAAGCGTATCGCCGTGTTTCATAATCACATCAAGCTCACCAAAGGGGCAGTAATAATTACGCTCAATAGGCGTAAGCCCTTCACGGGTTAAGTATTTTTCTGCTTGGCGTTCATAGTACTGGCCTTTTTCTCGGCTATTTTGCCACAGCTCTTTAAACCACGACATAGCCGCTCCAGATTAATCAAACGTAAGCGTAGTGCTTTCGTTGGCTGATTGCATAAATAAAGGCACGGGCTGCTTTGTTTCTAGCTGTACGGCTTTTATGCGTCTATTTGTGTATTGTGCCCAATCAAGCGTACGCTCTATGTGTCCGCTTGTATTTACCGAAAGCTTTCCACTTAAACCTGTAAACTTATTACCGGGCATTACACTCAATTGCCTAATGTCGCTTAGCACCGACACGGCATCGTAAGCCATGGCAAATAGGCGTTGGCTTATATCGGCATTTTCAGGCCACAGCGTGTTGTATTGATTGCGTAAGTTATGTTGTTTAACTGTCGTATTAAGCATCCACGGAAGCTCTGTAAAGTAAAGCCCTTCTAAATCGCCTTTATCGGTGCGATCTATTTGTTTACTATGGCTTTTAGAGCTGGCATAAAGCGGGATCCGCTGTGCAAAAGTACTTACATTTACATCTAAATAAGGTTTTATCAGGCGTGTTTCTATAGCGTCGCCTAAAATGTAAATCGCATCAATATCGCTACGAGAGCGGGTTTCACTTTCTACTTCTTGTTTAAATAAAGACTTAACCGTTTTAATACGCTGCTTAGATTTATCAACCTCTAACAAGCTTGTAATTGTGTTTGGCATGTCTTTGTTATCGTTATAAAACCCAATTTGCGGTTTTGTTTCGCTATAGCGCTGCCACTGAATATTAAAGTAATCAACCAAACGCTGACCATTGGCATTATTAGGCGCTAATAACATAGGCTTTTGATAACCTTTAGCTAAAAAGTGCTCCAGCGCTTGCTGCACTTCATGCTCAGGGTTTAAAGCAAAAAAGTAATGTTGCAGCGAGAGTCGCTCACCATCAAATGTATTTAAGTGTAATGTTGGGGTATCAATAAGTGTTTTAGCTTGTGCAAGTTTATCTATATTCGCTTTTAATAATGGCCCAATCACAAAGTCTGGATTAAATTGGCTCAGCTGCTCGCTTAGCACTTGGGTTGCAAGGTTCTCATCTATAAAAACAGTGTCGCTAATAGTTTGCTTATCAAGCCCTGCCAAAATGCCGGCCTTTAGGGCGTCACCTAAACGCTCATTTGCGCCTGATTGCGGTAAAAGTACAGCTAAACGCTCTATATTAACTGGTGCTAGGTCGGCTAGGGCTTCATCTTGCTCGGGTAAAATAGCTACGGCTGGGTGCCCAGGGTAGCGACGGCGCCAATTATTGATGGCTTGGTCAAGCTCTACACCGCTATTTGCATATACCTGGTGGTACAAAGCTAAGTTAGTCCAACCTTGTTGAATAACAGAGCCACGATTAAAGCGCTCCAGCGCATAAGAAGACAGCTTTGTTAAGTTATCCCACAGCGCACTTTGCAGAGCAGGGATCTCAATATTGTTTTTATTCGCAGTTTCTGAGGCTCTAAAAAAATAAGGAGCGGCGCGCTTAGGAAAGTTTTGCGATGCATATATGCTAGCAGTTAAATATTGATGCCAAGCAAAGTGTTCAGGCTGTTTAAGTTGGCCATCGAGCGATTGCAAAATAACGAGCGCTTGGTCGTTTTTATTTTGCTGCTTTTGTGCATAAGCAATGTATAAGCGGTTTTGAATTTTATCTACACTTGGGGTTTGCTCAAGCTCATTACAAATGTTTTCAAGTAACGGCCAGCTTTGCTCCGAAATAGCCGCATCACGCGCACTATAAAGCAATTGAATTTTGTCGGCACCGGTACGATTAAGCGCTAATTTATAAATAGCATCGGCACTGGTTGCTTGATTTTGCAGCGCATTCGCACTGGTGTTAATGCTATCGCTATTTTTAGTTGGTTTTTCGGTTGTGCTACAGGCCGATAACCCTGACAATATAATTAATAGACTAACAAGTTTAAGTCGCACAATGATTTCCCAATACGTTAACGCGATTTGCTTATATTACTGACTGACGCAGGAGACCTCAATGTTAAATGAGGAGAATTCACCGAAAATTGGCACTCTTTACATTGTTGCCACCCCAATTGGCAATTTTGACGACTTAAGCCAGCGTGCCATCGCGACATTATCGCAAGTTGACTTAATCGCTGCTGAAGACACGCGCCACACCGGTAAGCTACTAAGCCATTTTGGTATAAAGGCTAAAACCTTTGCATTACATGACCATAACGAAAAACAAAAAGCGCAGCAGATTATTGATTGGCTAAACGAAGGCAAAAATATCGCGCTAGTTTCAGATGCCGGCACGCCGTTGATAAGCGACCCAGGTTATGCCGTAGTAAACCTGTGCCGCGAGCAAGGCGCGCATGTAACACCCGTGCCCGGCGCGTGTGCTGCTATTACTGCAGTGTGTTGCTCAGGCCTGCCAACAGATCGTTTTCAGTTTATTGGCTTTACACCGGCTAAAAGTAAAGCCCGCCAAGATTTTTTCATAGAAGCTGTAAACTCAAGCATTACCAGCATAATGTACGAAAGCACCCACCGTATTATGGCAAGCCTAGATGATTTAGAAGCGGCCTTAGGTTGTGAGCAACAAGTGGTTTTTGCAAAAGAGCTTACTAAAACCTTTGAAACCTTTTTTAATGGTAGCGTAAGTGAGTTAAAGCAGTTTTTAACTGATGACCCAACCAAGCAACGCGGCGAAATAGTGCTCATGTTGCCAGGTAAACCCAAGCAAGTAGATGATATACCGCCAGAGGCGCGTAAAATGCTGGCGCTACTTGAAAGCGAAATGCCGATGAAAAAAGCCTGTGGTATTGTTGCTGAATACTTTGGAATGAAGAAAAACGCCCTGTATAAAACAATTATTGACGAAAAAGAGTAAATCTTTACTGCGTACAAGGCACAGCTCATGTATACTGCGCGCCGAGTTAGCCAAGATAATCGCTGCCTGTGACGAAAATGATCAGGGGGAGGAAAGTCCGGGCTCCACAGGGCAGAGTGCCAGCTAACGGCTGGGGGGCGTGAGCCCACGACAAGTGCAGCAGAGAGGAGACCGCCAACCCTCGGGTTGGTAAGGGTGAAAGGGTGCGGTAAGAGCGCACCGGGCCACTGGTAACAGTTGGTTGCAAGGTAAACTCCACTCGGAGCAAGACCAAATAGGGTTCCTTATGGCGTGGCCCACGTTGGAACCGGGTAGGTTGCTTGAGCCATAGAGCGATTTATGGCCTAGACGAATGATTATCACTTTCTTCGGAAAGGACAGAACCCGGCTTATATGGCTAACTCACTCATTCAACAAAAAAGCCCGCAGTTAACGCTGCGGGCTTTTTTGTGCCTAAAATTTGATGAAGTACTTTTTTTTTAAGGCTCAGGCTGTCCTTTTTTAAGTCGCTTACTGAGTGCTGGCTGCGATATACCGAGTAGTTGCGCTGCCATTGATTGATTTGAGTTGCTACGTTTCATAGCTTCTGCCACCAGTAATTCTGCAGCTTGTTTTAAAGTGGGTAGTGTTGATGTTGACTCAAATAAGGGCTTTGCAAGCTGGGCTTGCATATCTAATTTAGGCACGGCGCTGCGTACGCTTTCAAACGCTTTCATAGACAGTGGGCCACTTTGGTGGGTGCTCATTGCATCAAAGGCCATGGCGCGCAGCTCTCTTATATTGCCTGGGAAAGCGTAGTTTTCGAGTAAAATTAATAATTCTTTTGGAATACTTGCCACCGGTTTATTAAATTCTTGTGCGGCAAGCGTTAAAAAGTGCTCTAGTAATAAGGCTATATCTTGCTTGCGCTCCCTAAGCGGCGGAATATTTACATGATGAATTTTTAAACGATAGTATAAGTCGTTTCTAAATTCGCCATTTTCTTTTTTAGTGAGTAAATTTTGGTGGGTGGCTGCAATGCGCGCGTTGATGCGCTTTGGGGTATCGCTGCCTACTGGGTAATATTCGCCTTCTTGCAAAAGCCTTAATAGCTTTACTTGCGAGGCCAGGTTTAAATCGCCAATTTCATCAAGAAATAGTATCCCGCCTGATGCGCGTTCTATCATGCCTTTGCGGGCTTGCTCAGCGCCTGTAAAAGCGCCTTTTTTATGGCCAAATAAGGTATCCGAAAATAAGTTATCGTCAAGGCCGGCTACGTTTACACACACAAGCTCGCCACTGCAGCTACTGGTTTCGTGAATGGCTCTGGCTATAAGCTCCTTTCCTACGCCGCTTTCTCCGGTAATAAGAATAGGTTGTTGGCTATTTGATATAGACTCAATGTAATTAAACACCGAATGCATTTGATGATCCACACTAATAATTTTAGAAAACGCAGGGTGCAGGCTTGTTTGGTTTTCTAGCAGATAGCCGCGCATGGCTTGGTTTTCTAAGTTTAGCTCTTGAAAACGCACCACCTGCATTATGCTATTGCTTAGGCGTTCGGGATCTTCTGTTTTTACATGATAACCATAAGCACCTAATTTTATACATTTTACAGCGGCTTCTACTTGGTTAATGCCGCTGATGATCACCACCGAAATATGTGGAAAAAGCTCTGTAATTTGCGCTATAAGCTCATCGCCACTGATATGTGGCATGTTTAAATCAAGCAATACAACGCGAACATTCCCTTGGTTTAGTTTGGCAATTACATCGCGGCTATCATTACATTGTACAATGTTGTTAATGCCGCAGTAGCGCTCTATTGCAAACGATATGCTTCGTAAAAAGCTGTTGTCGTCATCACAAATGAGGACCTCAAAACTAGGATATAAATTAGTATTCATAGTTCACTCTCGTGTTGTAATAAGGGTAGTGATAGCTTTACTTTTGTGCCTTTACCGAGGGTTGATTTAAAGGTGAGTTGGCCTTGGTGATCTGCCACGATCCCCGCTGATACAGAAAGCCCTAAGCCAGTGCCGCCAGATTGTCGTTTGGTGGTATAAAACGGGTCGGTGAGCTTAATTAACTGCTGTTGATCAATGCCTACGCCTTGATCTTCAATGCTCAGCACAACCTGATTGTGTTTAGTATGGAAATAGCTGGTGATAATAATTTTTTGCGATTTGTCTTCAAGCGCTTGGCAGGCATTTAAAATTAAATTAACGATTACTTGCTCGATGCGGCTGCCGCTGCCTTGAAACGCAGGCAGTGAGTTGGCTAAGTTAACCTCTAAGTGGTTTGTCGAGTTTTTAATTTGATTTGTGACTAAGCGAATAGAGCGGTTTGTTAGTAGGTTTAAATCTAGCTGCTCAGTTTTCTCGTGCGATGCTTCACCTTTTACGGCAAAGCTTTTTAAATCCTCTACTATGCCTTTTACCTTGTTACTGGCAATGTGCATATCGTCTAAAATTTCTGGCAGCATATGTTTAAAGCGCTGATAGCTTACACCGGCAACAAGAAAGTCGCCTTGGCGTGCTTGATGCTCATCAAGTATGTCTGTTGCATCTTCAAAGGCTTCTTTTATAAACGGAAAATTTAACGTTAAAATGCTACAAGGGTTATTTATTTCGTGAGCTACTCCCGAAACCAGTACCCCCAGTGAGGCCATTTTATCTGCATGAAGTAGCTGTAACTGCTGCGCTTGTAGCTCTTTGGTGCGGCTTTCTACTTTTTTGCGCAGGGCTTTGTTCCAAATTATCACCACGGTACTAATTAGTAGCAGCACCACTACACATATACCCGCTATTACGCCGGCTTTTGACCAAGGTGATACGTTTAACGGGCCAAACCATTTGTCGTAAATTTCTTGCTGGCGGCCGGTGTTTTTTAAAATAGCTAAGCCTTGAGTAAATTGCGATAACAGCGCTTCATCTGCGGTTTTAGTGGCATAGCCATAAAGCCGGTTTCTTTCTAGGCTAGAAATAGCAGTAATGTTTGATAGCCCCAATTTTTTACTTAAATATAAACCGGGTAAGTTTGAAACCACTGCAAAGTCATAGCGGCCAGAGGCAAGCAAGCGCAGGGCATCGGCATGGGTTTCAACCGGTATAAGGGTAATGTTTAAGCCTGAGTGGTTAAGCATATCAAATGCCGAGCCATTGCTTTGTACAATAACGCGGTAGTTTTCAAGCTCGCTGTAGTGCGCTATTTTAGGGCTATTGTCGCGCGCAAATATAGAGTGGTTAACAAACGTGTGTGGGCTAAAGTTATACAGATCGGTGCGCTCGGGTGTGGCGGCCATACCTTGTAAAATATCCACATTTCCACGGTCAAACTCGGCTCTTATTTCGGCCCAGGGCATTAGCTTTATTTTTATATTAAGCCCCATTACAGCGGCAATTTCTTGGCTAAGTTCTACGTTGTAACCTGTAAGTTCACCATCTTCGTTAATAAACTCATAAGGGGGGTAGTTAAAATCTCCGCCCACTATAATTTGTTTAGGCTGCGATAAATTAGCTTGTGCAATGCAGTTTAGGCTATTAATACCCAGTAGGCTTAGTAGCGCTATTTTTAATACATAAAACCAAGCGTTTTGTTTAATAAACAAGTGAGTAAACCTCTGCATTTTTTAGTTGTGGTAGTGCGTTAGTAAATTGTCTAAACAGTACAAATAAAATGGCGTTTATGTTCCTTTTACAGCCGCAAAAAGGTTGTTTTTAGTTGGCAGCAGGGGACTATAGTCTGTATTTTAATTTTATATAAATTAGGTACTAACGAATTTATCATGGTTTTAAGTCTTATCTATTTATACTTTAAACTAAATAAGAATAAATTAATTGTTAATTAAGGTTTTTTGTAAGGCAGTTATGTCTTTTTAAGGCTGTTTAATAAAATAAAAGCGATTTAATATCGGCTATTAAATCGCTTTTATTGGTTGGGCCTATTTAGAGAATGTTGACCTGTGTAGATTAACGTTTTCAAGCTAGGGCAGTCTAAGCAAGGCGCTTGGCTTTTAAGCGAGTGGGCTTAATAATCGCTTTTGCTAAATACTAAACTCACTACTGTAATTTTAATCACGATTGGTCAACATGCCTTAGTACTAAAACTTCATGTTTAGGTTTACTTGAATGCGATCGCGGCCATTGTTGTTAGTGGGTATATCGTTATTAATATTATCCACGCTAAACCACCTTAAATCGGCATTTAGGTTCTCTGCAATTTTGTAATCTAGCTGTACGCGTGTGCCTTTAATATTGGTATAAGAACCCGGAGTATTAGTTTGCGTAAACGCGCCGTTCATAGGCAATGCATAGGCTTCGGTACGTAGCACGTAAAAACGCAGGCCAAACTGCTTATTAATTTGATAACGAGCATGTACAGTAAACGCTGTATTTTCGCTGTCGGCTTCACTTGTGTAGTAATCGGCTGCAAAGCGCACTGCGCCATAACGTACATCAAGGTTGTAGGTCATTACGTTGCCTGCTTGGTCATCATCAAGGCCCGACTCAGCACTGGCATAGGCCGTATCTGAGGCGCTAACAAAAATTCCGCCAATACCGGCTTTAACGTTAATGTTATTAAAACTTGTAGCATAAACACCTTGTAGCTGTTGCCAGCTAGCATCGCGCTTGCCTTCGCCATTATCGACGTTTTCTTCAAGAATAATATGCCCCGCATTAACGCTAAACGTATTGTTACTCCAGTTAGCTTGTACACCTTCTAGCGCTATATCGTCACGAAAAAGCAGCTCTGATGAATGCATATAAACGGGTGCCGCTTTACCAATATATATTTGGGTGTTACTAAGCCCTGTGTACTTCATAAAGGCGCGGTCTAAACCAAAGTCATCGTTATCGCTGGTATCGGTGATACCAAAGGTTTGATGGGTTGAATCGTGTTGGCTTGAGGTTGTTCTAAAGCGCATTTGCGCTGACCAGTTATCGGTAGCCGCGTATTTAATACCAAATCGGGCACGCAAACGGGCGCGGCTTGTTGAGTCAATTGTATCGCCTTCGGTGCGCTCAAAGCGCATACGCATATCGCCAAATAGCTTAACGGCTTCAAGGCCATTTAAACCTTCAATTGTAATATCTGCGTGGGCAGGTTTAGCTAAGGCAATAACACCTAATGCAACGGGTAAATATATAAGTTTACTAGTCATGGTTTGTTCTCTATAAAATTACTAAATCGAGGGTTATTGCTTAGCGGGTTGAGCCGCTGTGTTGTCTTGGTTGTAAAGGGTTTCGTCAAGCTCGCCTTCGCTTTTGCCAATTAATAAAGTAACCATTAAATCGCCAGTTACGTTTATCGTGGTGCGCGCCATATCTAAAATTCGGTCAATACCGGCAACTATTGCAATGCCTTCAAGTGGTAAGCCAACGGTGGTCAGTACTAGCGAAAGCATAATAAGGCCTGCACCGGGTACACCAGCGGTGCCTACAGAGGCTAAAGTAGCTGTAGCTATAATGGTTAAGTAATCTGTTGTGGTGAGGTCAATACCAAAGGCTTGGGCAATAAACAGTGCTAATACGCCTTGGTATAAAGCGGTGCCATCCATGTTAATAGTGGCGCCTACAGGCAGTACAAAGCTTGATACAGTACGCGATACACCTAAGTTTTGGGTGGCGCATTTAATGCTGGCAGGTAAAGTACCTGAGCTACTTGTGGTGGTAAAAGCAATAATTTGCGCTTCAATAATACCTTTATAAAAACGCTGTGGATTAAGCTTGCCTAGTAAGCCTACAAAGCCGCCACCCAACACTAAAACGTGAATAATACAGCCTAGGTACACTAAGCCAATTACTTTTATAAGTGGCAGTAAAACATCCAGTCCGTACTTGCCAGATACCCAAGCCATTAATGCAAATACACCGTATGGTGCCAGCTTCATTACAAGCTCAGTTAACTTGTACATTGCATCGGCTAGGCTTTCAAACATTTTGCTAGCGGGTTCGCCTTTTTCACCAATTAGGTTTAAAGCAATGCCTAAGCTCAACGCAAACACTATAATTTGTAAAATATTACCTGAGGCTAATGAGCCCACTGGGTTTTTTGGTACTAAACCTACAATGGTGTCTACTAAGGTAGGGCTTGGTTTAGCATCAGCCACTGTGGTTGCAACCATATTCAAGCCTGCGCCAGGTTCAAACAACAACCCAAGACCCAAACCAATCGAAATAGCTACTGCGGTGGTGGCTAAATAAAATACGATTGACTTAACACCAATACGCCCCATTTTAGTGGTGTCTTTCATTGAGGTAACACCAACAATTAATGAGCAAAATATAAGCGGTACAATTAACATTTTAATGGCGCTAATAAATAGCTGGCCAATTGGTTTTATATATTCAGCATTATTGCCTAACAGCATGCCGGCAATAATACCCGCTATCATACCTATGAGTATTTTTAGCCAGAGCGCCATTTTTTTAGGCTCGTTGTTATTAATACTTGTTGTACTGGTCATAGTGTTATTCCAATTATTTATAATATTTAGTGGGAGCTATTTAATTTTTGCTTAGGGCGTTAACGCGTATATTGCACCGGCACGTGCACAGGCCGCACAAGGGGCTTGCAATGATATGGACAAGCTTTCGTTAGCCTTTTTCGATAGGGGTTGTTTGTACACGTGCATAATTAAGCTCTAAAGTTGTTAGATTATTGTTATTGCATTAATAATGCCAAGCACGGTTTTGTTAATAACGTATTGAATGTTATTGATTTTATTGTTTTTAGTTGGTGGTTTGTTAATATAACTTTTTGAATAATTATTAATAATGAAAGGCGGGTTAAAGGCGGCTTAAATGATAGTTTGTAAATAACTCATTTAAAATCAATGAGTTGACAGGTGTATAACTTTTATTATTGATATAACAAAAGTTATATTTAATGCATTAATTAATCATATTTTTTGATTTTTTAGGGTTTAAAACATTATTAAGTTGTAAATTGGCTGTATGTGGTTTTATTTTTTCTTATACGTTTAGCTTAGATAATATTTTTACCCTGTTCAGGATCCCGTGATTTTTCGGCTTGATCACGAATTTCGTCGGTATCACTACTTACATCATCAACCGTTTCATTTTGCTGCTGCAGCTGCTTAGAGCTTTGCTGAGCAGTTAAAGGTTGCTCAGCTTTATTGGTGGGCTTTTGTGTATCACTCTCATCAGGTGCACTGAGTAAAATACGCTCGCGGGCATCATCTGGCATACTGATGTTTTGCGCAGTAAACTCGGTTACTAGCTCACGCATTAACTGCGAGGCCACTTTTAACGGACTATGTTGTTCGCTGTTAACCCAAAAAAACAGATTAAAGTTAATTGTTGAGCTGCCTAAATTATTTATCAGCACTTGTGCTGGTGGCTCAGTAATCACACCCGTTTGCTTGTTTGCAATTTCAAGGGCGAGTGTTTGGCAGTAACGAATATCGTTATCGTAACCTATGCCAATCACCACCTTGGCACGCATTTTTGGATTTGCAGTTAGGTTTTTAATGGTATTTTTATAAACCGTGGCGTTAGGTATTTGTATATGGTTGCCATCGTAATCAACTAAGGTGGTTGCGCGAGCGGTGACTTTTTTAACCACACCTAAGCGGCCATCGACTTCTATTACATCGTCTATTTTAAATGGCCGTTGAACGCTCAACAGCAAGCTAGCAATAAAGTTCTCTGCTATGTCTCTAAAGGCAAAGCCCAATATTAAGCCTATTAATCCGGTACCGCTCATAATGGCAATAGCAAATTCGGTAAGTCCTGCTAAACGTAAAAATAAATACACGCCCAGCAATAAAATTAAAATGCTAATCCCGCGCTTGGCCACTAAGTGCACAAGTTTACTGTCGGTCATATAAATGAGCGGTTTTACTAACAGCTTAGACAAAGGACTGGCGACAAAGTAGCTAATAGTTAAAAGTATAAAACCTAATAAAAGAGTGGGTAATATTTGCGCTGTTGCGTGAAGTAATTGCAAACTTTGGGCGTATAAATACTGCCAACTGAGCACGCTTTCTGGGGTGTTTAAGGTATTCACAGCCGTGGTGTTCACTGCAATTAGCATAGTTATAAGGCTGTTCATGGCGTATTACCTTGGTATTTTAAATAATCTAGCAAGCAGCAAGTTTAATACCAATGCCAAAAGCACAGCTTGGCAAACTTTTTGCTCGATAATAGGCTAAAAAGGAGCAAACAATGAGCAAACCTAAACGGGGACAACATGCCGAGCAGCCAGTGCACATTCCGGTTATTGGTTGGTGGGACATAGCCAAACGTATTTTTAAGCAAATGAGCCAAGACAACTTATCGCTGGTTGCAGCGGGCGTTGCGTTTTATGCCTTACTTGCTATTTTTCCTGCTATTGCTGCAATGGTTTCTGTGTATGCGTACTTTTCATCGCCCACCGATATTAGTGAACACTTAAGTAAAATAGTTACCTTATTACCGCAAAGCACGAGCGATTTAATTTTATCTCAGGTCTCGAGCTTGGCTCAAACCTCAAACGCCAGTTTAAGCTTAAGTGCAATTGGTACACTTATTCTTACTATTTGGAGTAGCTCTAAAGGCAGCCAAGCGCTTATTACTGCCTGTAACATTAGTTATCATGAATACGAAAAACGCTCTTTTTTTCATGCTCAGTTAGTACGTTTTTTATTTTCGGTAGGGGCTATTTTAGTGGCTATTTTTGCTTTGCTAATTATAGGTATTTTACCCATAGTACTTAATTTAGTGGGCTTAAAAGAAAGTATAGACTTACTTATAAAGTTAATATCGTGGCCATTACTCGCCTTTATGTTTAATTTTGCATTGGTGCTTTTGTATCGCTATGCACCACACAGAAAACCCGCTAAATGGCGCTGGATCACACTTGGCTCGTGTATTGCGACTGTATTATGGATTTTAGCCTCAATTGGTTTTTCGTTTTATGTGTCTCACTTTGCAAGCTACAACGAAACGTATGGTTCGTTAGGCGGGGTAGTGATTATGCTAATGTGGCTCTATATAAGTGCCTATATTATTACGCTTGGGGCGGTAATAAATGCGGCAACCGAACAACAAACAGCGAAAGATAGTACCAAAGGCCCCGCTAAAGAACGCGGTAAACGCGGCGCCTATGTTGCTGATCACCTTGATGTAGATGAGCCGACAAACTCTTAGCCGGGCTCATTATTGCACAAGCTTATGAGATGCTGAGTAAATGCTTGGCCAACGGGGCCTAAACGGTCATTGTCGGTGCACATTAAATAAAGCTTTAAGGAGCGGGTTGTACCTTGCTCTAAATTAAGGGGCTTAAGTGTGTTGTTTTTAAGATAAGGTTTAATTTGTGCACTAGGCAGCCATGCATAACCAAAGTTTTGGCTAACCATATCAATAGAGTTACGTAAGTGACTTACTGTCCAGCGCATATCTGCCCCAAGCCAGCCGTCGTCGTGGCTGGTGTGGGTGGCCGAATCGCGAACAACTATTTGCCTGTGTAATTTAAGCTCTCTGTAGGTCAGTGGTTCAGTGCGCTGGTGTAAGGGGTGATCAGGGTGCGCAACGGCAATAAATTCTATATCGCACAAACTATGGCAATTAATGCCATAAAGCGCAATAGAAGTAATTGCTAAGTCGACCACTGCATTGGTAAGTAATTCGTTTGCGCCATTAAGTACGCTTTCTATCAGTTCTATTTTTACCAGTGGGTATTGCTCATTAATATGGCTTAGCGCTTGGTACAATAAATGCTGCGGAAACACTTCATCTACCGCTATTTTTAATGTGCTTTCAATACCTTCGCTTAATGTATTAGCAACCGATTCTATTTTGCTGGCTTCATCTATTAAAAATTCGGCGCGGCGCAATATAAGCTTACCGTTTTCGGTTAAATACGCTTTACGGCCTTTTACTTCAAGCAATTTTACTTGCAGTGCCGACTCTAACTTTTGCACTGCATGGTGCACGGTTGATTGGCTTTTAAATACCGCGCTGCTAGCACCGGCAAATCCACCATGCTCTACAACAGCTTTAAACATTCTCCACTGCTCGAGTGTTGCCTTTGCCATTTTAAACCTTGTTACTACTTACTATTGATTAAACTACCTGACCGTGTAGGCACTCTATTTATTGCGTAACTACTTATTTATTATTGGCAATTACCATTTTTTTGCTGCTCAGCAACGTCATAAACTCTTTTTTAGGCACTGGCCTTGAAAACAAATAACCTTGCCCGTAGTCGCATCCTGCTTTTAGTAGTAGCTGCATTTGTTGCTGCGTTTCAATTCCTTCGGCAATAACTTTTAGGCCAAGCTGGTGGGCCATTACAATAATGGCTTCACATAAAGCAAGCTCCTGGCTCCCTGCTTTAATATTATCAATAAAGCGTTTATCTATTTTTAGGTAATCGGTATCCATTTCTTGCAGGTACGCGAGCGATGAATAGCCGGTGCCAAAGTCATCTAGCGCTAATTGTACACCTGACTGAACTAATGTTTTTAAGCGACTTTGAGTTAGTGGCTCTGGGTTTACCATAAGGCCTTCTGTGATCTCGGCCACAATAGAGGAGGCGGGTAGTTTGGCTGCTTTTAAAATCTCACACCAATCGTCAATTCCGCTATCGATTGTTGATAACTGCACAGGAGAGACATTTATACTAATTTGAAATTGCTCCCCCATGGTGGTGTTTATTTCTTTTAGGGTGTGTATTGCTTGCGTAAATACAAATTGGCCCAGCGCATTTATTTGCCTAGTTTCCTCAGCAAGCGGTATAAACGTCGCTGGCGAGACTAACCCCTTTTTAGGGTGGTGCCAGCGAATAAGCCCTTCGGCTTTATGAATGTGCAAATCGTTTAATGCCACAATAGGCTGATAAAATAGCTCAAATTGTTCAAGCTCTATGGCGGAGCGTAAATCTTTTAATAGCTGCATACGCGCTTGCGCATGAATACGCATATCTTTTGAAAAAAACTCAAACCCATTACGGCCGTTATTTTTAGCTTTATACATGGCTTGGTCAGCAGCTTTTAATAGCAGCTCTGTACTTTGGCCATCGCTAGGTGCGCATGCAATGCCCATACTAGCGCTAATAAATAGCTCCTCGTCTTCAAGCTGTATACTTGATGAAAGGCTTTGCAATATATTGCTGGCAATTTGGTTTATATGGCGACTGCTTTTAACATGGTCGTATACAATCACAAACTCATCACCGCCAATACGCGCGACAAAACTGGCGTTTATTGCAGCTTGAATTATCCGTTGAGAAACTAACTTAAGTAGATTATCGCCATAATGATGGCCTAACGTGTCATTAATATCTTTAAAGTGATCAATATCGAGCAGCATCACAACAAGTTCGCATTTGTCGCCTGTTACTTCTTCAAAACGCTTATTTAAACGCTCTTTAAGCTCAAGCCTATTTGGTAAATCAGTTAAGTGGTCGAAGTGAGTTTTTCGCCATATGGTTTCATCGGCTTGTTTTTTTTCTGTTAGGTCGGTAAAAATGGCCACCCGGCGAGTAGGCATGTTTTTATCATCGTAAACGGTATCTATGATCAGAAACTCGGTATAGGTGTCGCCATTTTTTTTACGATTAATTATCTCACCCTGCCAACGGCCAGTTTCTCTGAGCTCTGCCCACATTTTTTCATAAAAAGCTTTTGAGTGTTTGCCAGATGCTAAAATCCGACTGGTTTTACCTATCGCTTCTTCTTTGCTGTATTGGGTTGTTTCGCAAAACGCAGGGTTTACGTCATAAATAATGCCGTCGGGGTCTGTAATCATCATCCCTTCACTACTATTACTGTAAACAAGCGACGCTAAATGAAGAGCTTTTTCGTTGACCTTTTTCTGGCTTATATCTCTAAGAACAATAATGTATTCATTATTAGTGAGTGCATTGATTCTTGCCTCAAAAAAGTGCTCTTTAGATTTTTTAAACAATGTAAACTCAATGGTTTGTGAACCCTCTAAAGTACCTAAATGAGAAAGCAGTAACTCTGCGTTGGCCTCAGAGAGTACATCAACTAATTTTAAAGCTTTGCCTGTCTCAACATTTAGCACAGGGCTAATATAGCCGCCAATATAAAGGATTTTTCCTTGGGCATTTATACGTATGTAGGTATCGGGTAAAGCATTTAATAAGCTCATTAACTCGTTGTGCTTATTTTTTAATTTAGCCTCTGCAGATAGCCGGGTTTGTGCCATAACAGCAAAACGGTCATAAAGCGCGCGCAGCTCTGGGCTGTTGGGCTTTTTAATATGTTTGGGCATAGTGCCATTTGCCAGTTCATCTGTGGCTTTGGTTAAATTAGCGATAGGCTTAAATATACTTTGTTTAATTAAGCGCCTAGCTAGCAACACCAACAGGGCAATAGCCGATAAAAACGCAAAAATGGTTTTAGCAAAGTTTTTATTAACTGTATTAATAAAGTCTTCAACCGAAACGGCTATATAAATATCTAAATTATTATCATGGCCGTCTTTGTATATAACTGAGCGATGAAAAACCTGGTTTTCGCCTTCTGCATTTTTAAACACGGTTAACGAGCTTTTATCGTGAAGTAAATCTATGTCGGTAATTTTTTGGCCTAAATTACGTGGTTGATTAGGGTAGTTGGCCAGTATTAAGCCGTTAGAGTCGGCAATAACGGCCTTGGCATTGTTAGGTAATTTTGCTTCGCTTAAGGCGATATTCCACCAATTCAATGCAATAACGGTAACTAGTGTGCCTTTTAATTGGTTATTACTATCTATAATTGGGTAGGCAAAATTGACACTTTGCGCTTGAATACTTCGGTCGTATTGAAAATACCCTACCGAAAAACTTTTATTACTAATGGCATTTTGAAAATAAGTACGATCGCTAATATTAATATTTTTACTACGACCATTTGTCACGCACTGTAGGTCGCCATTTTTATCAACAATACCTATATTTGCAATATTCTTATAAAGGGCTTTTATTTCGTAAAAGTAATTAGGGCAGGTTGTGGGGAGTGTTTCATTTTTTGCTGTTTTATCGGCTAAATAAATAGTAATACGTTTAACATCATCAACCATTGTTTTTTGATGTTGTGTCAAGTGCTTAGCGATGTTTACTATTCTTTCTTCACTTTTTTCTATAGCAGCATCACGCTCATACCATAGCGTAAATACCGTCACAGCGGCACCGGGAATGCTAAGTAGGATGAGTAACCTGTAAAGCTGGCTTTTAAGCGATGAAGTAAAAATAAGTTTTCCTTAAGCTCTGCGTCCCTAAAAAGTGATTGTAGACATAAAAGCCAAAAATAACCATACAAAATATAGGGTTGCACTAAAAAGTTATTAGAAATCAGCTTAAGTCTGTGTTTTTTAATCATGAAGCTTATTATGCCAAATAAACGAATTATCAAAATAAACACTCAATTTTCTAAAAAATAGAACGTTTTGCTCGATTTAAAGACATAGTCGTATTGTTTTATGAATGCTTTAATAAGCTCATTAATTAATCTACTACAGTATTTTAAATATGAACATAGCAAAAGTGTTAACTGCTTACGCGACCCAAGATGGTGATGGTGTAAACATAAGTCGAATACCTGGTTTTGATGGCAAATATCTCGACCCTTTTTTAATGATTGATGAGCTAAAGTCTAACAATGAAAGTGACTATATTGGTGGCTTTCCACCGCACCCTCATCGCGGCATTGAAACCTTTACGTACATTATTAAAGGTGGCTTTGAACACCAAGATCAAATGGGCAACAAAAAAGCGATCCGATCTGGCGATGTACAATGGATGAGTACAGGTAGAGGCGTAATGCACAGTGAAATGCCACTGACAGATGCAAAAGAGGGGCTGCATGGCTTTCAAATTTGGATCAATATGCCCAGTGGCGAAAAAATGCGTGCGCCACGTTATCAAGATACTACACAAAATCCAGCGCCTGAAGTCACTAACAAGCACGGCGTGAGCTTTAAAGCTCTTGCGGGTAATTGGCAGTTTGAAGATTGTACGTTAACGTCGAGTTTGCAAAGCTTAGCGGCCAATGCTGCACTGGCCAATGTTACTCTCCCCGTTAATACACGCATGCAGTTAGCAGGGCTTAAACAACGTAAAGTGATGATCTATGTTCATACAGGTGAGCTTATTACAGGTGACGAGCAAACATTTAATGCTGGCAAGTTGCTTATATTAAGTGAAAACAGTGACATTGATATATCTTCACAAAAGGGGGCGGGGATACTTATTTTAGCGGGTAACCCACTTGAGCAACCTATTGCACATATGGGCCCATTTGTAATGACCACGCAAGAGGAAATTAAACAAGCGGTGCGTGATTATCAAAACGGTGAATTTGGCAACATTTAATAGTTAATTGAGGAGGTTATTATGGGTTTATTAGTTGATGGCCAATGGCAAGACAAATGGTACGACACCGACTCGAATAATGGTAAATTTAAACGCGAAGCAGCGCAGCTTCGTAATTGGATCACAAAAGATGGCAGCCCTGGACCTACAGGAAGTGGTGGGTTTAAAGCGCAAGCAAATCGCTACCACTTATATGTTGCCTTAGCGTGCCCGTGGGCGCATCGCACACTTATATTCAGACAGCTAAAAGGCCTAAGCGATATTATTAGCGTATCGGTAGTCAGTCCAGATATGTTAGATAAGGGGTGGAGCTTTGATAAAGATAACCTCAGTAGCGGCGATGATTTATTTAATAGTGAATACTTACATCAAATTTATACCAAGCACGATAAAAATTACAGTGGGCGAGTAACTGTGCCTGTGCTTTGGGATAAGCAGCAAAATAAAATTGTTAGTAATGAATCTGCAGATATTATTCGTATGTTCAATACCGCATTTAATGAAATTACGAATAATACGGATGACTATTACCCACAATCACTACAAGCTGATATTGACGAAATTAACAACCTTGTTTATACCAATATTAATAATGGGGTATATAAAGCGGGTTTTGCAACCACACAAACAGCATACGAAGATGCATTTACTGCGTTATTTAAAGCACTTGATAAAGTAGAAGGCATACTAAGTAAAAATCGTTACCTGATGGGGAGCACATTAACTGAAGCAGATTGGCGTTTATTTACCACACTCATTCGGTTCGATAGCGTGTATGTAGGGCATTTTAAGTGTAATTTACGCACCATTGAAAGCTACCCAGCGCTGAGTAACTATGTACGTGAGTTATACCAAATAGAGGGAGTAGCCAGTACGGTTAACCTTGAGCATATTAAGCGACATTACTATTTTAGCCACACGATGATCAACCCAACGCAAATTATTCCAAAAGGGCCGGCGTTAAACTTTAGCCAAAATCATAATAGAGACAAGTTGGGCTAAGAGGTATTAGAAGGCATTAAAGTAAGCGGCAATTGCACTTTTAAAAAAGCTTTTATAAATGCAATTGCTGCTATGCAAATAACTTTACCAGCCAGCCGTATTTTCGCACAAAGCTCGTTTCGCTTTTGCCAGCTTGAACCGTTGCTCCGGCTAAAAAGGCTGATGCCAATCCTACCTTGGTGGCTGCAAAGCGCTTAAAGCGGTACTTTATTGCTGCATGGTGCTGGCGCTTTAATGCATGCTGTAAATCCATTTGCTTATTTAACGTGTCAACGTTCTCATTGGGTTCTTTAATTAGAAAATTAACGAGCATGGTTATTTCCTTATAGATTTAAAAGTTGCTTTAAACTTTTAATCGTTTTACTAAAGCCAATTTTATTGCTTAGGTATACGGTATTTCGCCAAAGCCAAATTAAACAAATTATTTGCGCGAGTGCAGCAGTAGCAAAGCTAAGCCAAACCGAGCCAAATAAATCATATACACCGTAGCCAATTGCACCTAGTAAGCCGGCCCACAACAAAATCAAACCACTGGCAAAACATCCTAAAAATATAGTGATCAACGCCATTGATCGTAACGACAGCTTCCACTCAGCCTTTGCAAGTTGGTGGGTAAGCTTTCCTTGCGTTTTATAATCCTCCTTGAGCTGGTCAGAGTATTCAATGATCTTTGCTATATGATCCTGCCAATCATCCTTTTGGCTAGGGTCATCAGTTGTTTGATTTTGAGCATTACCGTCCGTGGTTGCTGTTGTTTGTGAGCTACTCATTGTTTATTACTTACGACGAAATAGTGACGTTACAAGCATACCCGCCGCAAAAGCAATCCCCGCTGTTGCTAGCGGATTTTCTGAGGCAAAAGCACGCGTTTTTGCGCTGCACTCAGTTAGTTTTTCACGAGCAATAAGTTGTTTTTCGCTTAGTGCTTCTGCAGAGCTTGAAGCGCCTTTACGTACGCTTGACTCAGCAACTGATGCCTTGCTTGAAAGTGCATCTACTGCATCGTGTGCTACAGACGTTGCTTTTTCAGTCAACGGTGCCTCACTCTCTTTTTGTTTAAGATCAGGTTTCATGTTTGTTTCAGTATTCGGTTTTGTATTTGTTGCAGTAGCCATAATCAATCCTTAATAAATAAAATAAAAAAATTTAACTGGTGCTATAGCAGATGCAACGATTAAACCAACCATTAAAAATAATTTAACCACTTGATTTTATTGTTTTTATATATTTAAGGTAGGGTGCGTTAGATTAAATAAAAAGCAGCATGAAGTAAGTATTGCTGCTGTGCTAAGTAAATTTTACATGCCTATAAACCTAGGGCCTGTTTACCTTTCGAGATTTAATTTGCAGCAGTCTGTTTGGGATTTAGGCAAGGTAGAGCCTATGTAGTGTGGTTATTCCCCATAAATAGGCGATAACGACGTATAAATGTCAAACAGGCGCTGCCCGAAGGGTTCTGCCTAGGGGGCATTTACTCTTTGTTACTCGGTTTTTACTTAGCCCACTAGGTTACAAACCTCACGCCGCGATTAAATACCCCCTAGATTGAACAAATTATAATCCTTAAAGGTCAACAGGCCCTAGATTCATTTTTTTGTAATTATTCATTGATTATTCAGTAAGCAAATTATGTAAACCAAACGTTATTAGCAACGCTTTAAAAAAATTTTATCTACTACCTCCACTTTTTCCCACGTAATTCAATCGCTTTGCGTAAAGCCTTATTTTTTCTAGCTTAGCGAGACGTTAAAGCTGGTCAGCTTACTTGACAAAAAGGCTTGTCAAGCCCTAAACTGGAGCACTGTGGTAAAAAGTGGTTTTTAGTGGATCTAACTGGATCAAATTAATCGAAACTCGATTACACAATTTAAAAGTAGGCTTTTTATGTTTCGTGGCGCTAGTTCACTGAGCTTGGATGATAAAGGACGTTTTGCGGTACCGACTAAGTACCGAGACGCTTTGCTGTCTGAAGATCAAGGAACGGTAATATGTACCATTGCGCTAAACGAGCCGTGTTTATGGTTGTATCCTCTTGCACAGTGGCAAGAAATAGAAAGCCGCTTATCTAAAATCTCTAATATGAATCCACGCGCTCGCCGAATGCAACGTATGTTGTTAGGTAATGCCACAGAGTATCAACTTGATAAAAATGGTCGAATTTTGCTGGCGCCTTCATTGCGTAGCCACGCAGAACTTGGCAAAAAGATCATGCTAGTTGGTTTAATGAATAAATTTGAAATTTGGGATGAAGCGCGTTGGCACGAACAAATGCGCCAAGACACTGAGCTGGAGAGGCTCGGCGATTTTGAAGCAAACCAAGATTTAGATAATTTCACACTCTAACGGCACTAAAAAAGGCAAACACAAGCTAATGACTGCGCAATTTGAACACGTATCCGTATTAATGGACGAAACCATCGATGCTCTTGCAATTAAGCCAGACGGCATATACATGGATGGTACTTTTGGACGTGGCGGACACTCAGGTCAAATACTTGCTCGACTTGGTGAGCAAGGGCGTTTACAGGCCATTGATCAAGACCCACAAGCAATAAAGTCGGCTGAAAAATTTGCCGATGACGCACGCTTTGCTATAGCTCACACCCGCTTTTCTAACTTATACGATGTTGCAGAGCAAAACGATCTGTTAGGTAAAGTTGATGGCATTTTATTAGATATTGGGGTGTCCTCCCCCCAGCTTGATGACGCAGAGCGTGGCTTTAGCTTTATGAAAGACGGCCCTCTTGATATGCGCATGGACCCAACAAGTGGGCGCAGTGCAGCGCAGTGGCTAGCCGAAGCTGAGCTTGAAGACATTACCCATGTAATTAAAACCTACGGTGAAGAAAAATTTGGTAAGCGTATTGCCCACAAAGTACTTGAGGTAAGAGAGCACACGCCAATTACCACAACCAAGCAACTTGCCGATTTAGTCGATGAAGCGGTGCCCGTTAAAGATAAATTTAAACACCCAGCCACACGTACATTTCAGGCAATCAGAATTTACATAAACAGTGAGCTGGAAGAAATTCAAACCGCACTGCAAGCCGCTGTAAAAGTATTAAAGCCAGGTGGGCGTTTAGTGGTTATTTCGTTTCATTCACTTGAAGACAGAATTGTGAAGCAATTTATTAGAAAACAGAGTAAGGGAGAAGCGATACCCAGAGGTCTGCCTTTAACCGACGCACAAATAAATAAAAACCTGACGTTAAAAGCAGTGGGTAAAGCTATTAAACCAAGTGCTGAAGAAATTGAGCGTAATCCACGCTCTCGCAGCTCAGTACTTAGGATTGCACAGAGGCTTGGATGAACACTAAAGCGAATCATCGCCAACCCAATTTATTTTTAGAAATATTAAAAGGCCTAGGAGCTAACAAGCTAACCTCGGCCTTGTTGGTTGTGATATTCGCTTCAAGCTTTGCAGTAGTGCAGGTTACGCACTCGGCTCGCGCGCAGCTAATTAAGCAAGATACGCTGCTACAAGAGCGAGATGAGCTCGACCTTGAATGGCGTTATTTACTTGTAGAAGAAGAGTTTTATTCGCAGCATGCGCGCATTGAAGAAGTTGCTACCACGCAGCTTCAAATGAAGCGCCCTACCAGTCAGGATGAACAGGTAATAATAATACAATGAGAAATCGCGGCAAAAAACAGGTCAATAACTTAATCACATGGCGCTTTATGTTGGTGTGCACTGTGGTGTTTTTAGTGTTTGTAACACTGGTGTCGCGTGCTGCCTATTTACAAGTTATTGAGCCAGATAAAGCCCGTTCAGAAAGCGATAAACGCACTGTTCGTGTAGAAAAACTACATGTACAACGCGGTATGATCTTCGATCGTCAAGGCAAAGAGCTTGCTGTAAGTGTGCCTGTAGTCAGTGTGTATGCCGATCCTAAAGCATTGCATAAGTCACTTGTTGCTAAAGTTATAAAACAAGCACGTAAAAACGGTGAAGATCATAAAACGCTTGCAGAAAATGCCGCTGAGCTTGATAAGCGTACTTCTGTTTATTATGAAAATGATCTGCGTTGGCGTGAGCTGGCAGATGTATTACGTATCGAGCCTAAAAAAATAAATTCGCGTTTATTAAATGATCCCACCCGTCGTTTTGTGTATTTAAAGCGCCAAGTTACACCGGCGGTTGCCAACTACATTAGCCAATTACGCTTACCTGGTATTCATTTGTTAGATGAGTCTAAACGTTATTACCCTGCAGGAGAGGTAACGGCCCACATTATTGGTTTTACAAACATTGATGGAAAAGGCATAGAAGGCATTGAAAAACTCTACGAAAATGCCTTAACAGGCGAAGAAGGCCGCCGCACTATTCGTAAAGATGCCCAAGGCCGCGAAGTTGAAGTATTAGATGAGCGTGAGCGTGTAGAGCCTGAAAATATTCAGCTGAGTATTGATCAACGTATCCAAGCAATTGCTTATAAAGCAGTAAAATCTGCTGTACTCACATATAAAGCGACATCGGGGTCGGCCATGGTGGTTGATGTTAAAACCGGTGAAGTTTTGGCCATGGTAAATAGCCCATCATTTAATCCAAATAATTTGAACGATGCACAACCACATAAACGCCGTAACCGCGCAATTACCGATTTGTTTGAACCAGGCTCAACCGTTAAGCCACTAGCCATTTTAGCTGGGCTAGACTACGGCGCAATTAAAGCCGACGACACCATTGATACCTACCCAGGTTGGATGCGTTTAGGCGGCAGTTTAGTAAAAGATACCCGTAACCACGGTGAAATGACGCTTCGCGAAATTCTAAAGTATTCATCAAACATGGGCGTGGCGAAGGTAACGCAGCAAGTACCTAAAGATTACTTAGTTGGCTTATACCAAAAAGTGGGCTTTGGTAGCGATACCGGCACAGGCATGGTTGGCGAAAGTAGTGGTTTATTTTATCCAAACCGCCGCTGGTCTGACTTTGAAATTGCTACGTTATCGTTTGGTTATGCTATTTCGGTAAGTACGGCGCAAATGGCCCGTTTTTACACCATGTTAGGCGCCGGTGGGATTAATCGTCCGTTAACGATTTTAAAGCAAGACGGTGTGCCAGAAGGCGAGCGTATTTTTAAACAAAAAGACGTAGAAGCCGTTGTTCACATGATGGAAAGTGTGTTTGAAAAAGACGGTACAGCCCGAAACATAAAAGTAGATGGCTACCGTGCGGCAGGCAAAACCGGTACTTCTAAAAAGGCGGTTGCTGGTGGTTACGGTGATGAATATGTAGGTTATTTTGCAGGTGTAGCACCAGCAAGTAATCCACGCTTGGCTGTGGTAGTGATGATAAATGAGCCCGGTGGCGATGTGTACTATGGAGGTGCCACCGCAGGCCCTGCATTTGCAGAAATCGTCTCTAACGCATTAAGAATATTAAACGTAGCCCCTGATAAGGAAGAAGTGGCTTACGTAAAAGGTAAAGATAACGATGCGTGATTTAAAGGCTATTTTAAAATACATCGACATAGATGCACCTTCGCAGCTAGTTAAAGATTTACGCCTTGATAGCCGTGATGTAACGCCAGGCGATGTATTTGTGGCTATAAAAGGCCATGCGCTTGATGGCGGACAGTTTATTGCCAAAGCAATTGAAAACGGCGCTACAGCCATTATTGCCGATAGACTGTGCGAATTTGATGTTACTTTTGAGCCACTGTATTTAGTAACTGAGCTTGATAAAAAACTCCCAGAACTGGCGAGTCAATTTTATCAAAACCCAAGCCAATCTCTCGATTTAATTGGTGTAACGGGCACTAATGGCAAATCTACAACAACGGCTATGATGGCGCATTTAGCGCAGTTTTGTAGTACCCCTTCGGCCATTATAGGCACATTAGGTTATGGCCACCCCGATACACTTACGCCACTTATTAATACCACGCCTTCGGCTGTTGACTTGCAGCACATATTGCATGACTTAAAACAGCAGCATAAAAAGCTTGTGGCGATGGAGGTTTCATCGCACGGGTTAGTGCAACAGCGTGTGGCACAATGCCAATTTAAAGCGGCGGTATTTACTAATTTATCGCGCGATCACCTTGATTACCATGGCGATATGGCAAGTTATGGCGACGCCAAGCTTATGCTGTTTCGCGATTTTGACCCACAGTTAGTGGTGCTTAATCAAGACGATGGGCAAGCAGAGCAATGGCTTGAAAAATACAGTTTTAATAACCTTATTTGTTATGGTCGTAAAAATTTAGCGCCGAAAAATGCACAGTATGTGTATTTTTCTGATGTTGAGTATTCTAAAAATGGTATTTCGGCGCAATTGAGCACAAGTTGGGGTGATATTAGCGTAACATCGCCTCTATTTGGTGAGTTTAACTTATATAATTTAACTGCGGCACTGGCAACATTGTTGGGGCTAGGTTATCCGCTTGAGCAGTTAGCCGCCGGATGCGCGCATTTGCACCCCGTTGCTGGGCGTATGCAAGCGTTTAGCGAAGTTAATTTACCTACGTGCGTTGTTGATTACGCCCATACGCCTGATGCGCTTGCTCTGGCTTTACAAGCACTGCAAAAGCATGTGCCTGGTGGGGTTAGTTGTGTTTTTGGTTGTGGCGGCGACAGAGATAAAGGTAAGCGTGCCTTAATGGCGCAAGCGGCAGAGCAAAATGCAGATAAGGTTATTGTTACCAGCGACAATCCGCGTTCAGAAAACCCAGATGCTATTTTGGCAGATGTGGCAGCGGGTTTATCGCAGCCTGAAAAAGCCCATTTAGAGGCTGATAGAGCAAAAGCCATTCGCTATGCAATAGAAAATGCAAATGCAGATGACGTAATTTTAATTGCCGGCAAAGGCCACGAGGATTACCAAATTATTGGCGATCAACGTATCGACTTTTGCGATCGCAGTTATGTAAAAGAACAACTAAAAAAAGCAGTAAGAGGGATAACTCAATGATCCCAATGGACTTTGATTGGCTGGCAAATGTGCTAGCAACCGATTATCTAGGTGATAATCTCAATGTAGTAAATATTAATACCGATACCCGCAGCATTTGCGACGGTGAGGTGTTTTTAGCTTTAAAAGGGCCTAATTTTGATGGCCATAAATTTATTGCTGACGCTAAACAAAAAGGCGCTATTGGCGTTATTGTTCAGCATAAAGTAGATGTAGATATTGTGCAGTTTGTTGTTAGCGATACCCGTATTGCATTAGGTAATATAGGTGCGGCAGTTATGGCGCAGGTAAACCCTAAAACCATTGCCATTACGGGCAGCGTGGGTAAAACAACGGTAAAAGAAATGTGCGCCGCTATTTTATCGGTGCACGGAGATGTGCTTGCTACAAAAGGTAATTTTAATAACGATATTGGCGTACCACTTACGCTATTACGTTTAGAGCCGCAGCACCGTTTTGCTGTTATAGAGCTTGGCGCTAATCATTTAGGCGAAATTGCTTACACTACCGCCATGGCAAAACCCGATGTAGCTGTGGTGTGTAATGTGGCCGCAGCGCATTTAGAAGGCTTTGGCAGCCTAATGGGGGTTGCTAAGGCAAAAGGTGAGATTTTTGATGGCCTAAAAGACGATGGCGTTGCCATTGTTAACTGCGATAGCGAATTTAGCCAATACTGGCTTGATAAATTAAAAGGGCGCACTGTTAAGTGTTTTTCAAGTACTGAAAAACTTGATATTTGGGCTGAAAATATCAGCCTAGATGAAAACGCTCGCGCGAGCTTTTTATTGTGTACACAAGAGCAAAAAGTACCTGTAACGCTTGCTCTTCCTGGTAAGCACAACGTGAGCAATGCCCTTATTGCCGCGGCTTTAACCAGCGAGTTTGATGTATCACTTGAAGAGATAGCCACCGCACTTGCCACCATGGGCGATGTTAAGGGGCGGGTAAATTTAATAAAAGTAACTGATTCACTGACCGTTATTGATGATACCTACAATGCAAATGTTAAGTCGGTAAAAGCAGCAATTGATTTATTAAGTGATACTCAAGGGCACCGTATTTTAGCTCTGGGCGATATGGGAGAGCTTGGTGAGCAAGCCAGAACTTATCATCAAGAAGTAGGCGAATACGCCAAACAACAAGGCATTGATGAGCTGTATACGCTGGGTGTGTTAAGTAAATACGCAAGCGATGTATTTGATAAGCCAAACCGTCATTTTTCTAACCGCGAAGAGATGCTCAAGCAAATTCAAACCAGTCTTAATAACACAAACAACAAAACCACGCTTGTGGTGAAAGGATCGCGCAGTTCTCGCATGGAATTATTAGTAACCGATTTAGTAAATGGCCAGCAACAAGCCATCAATGGAGTATCATAATGTTAGTTTGGCTGGCAGAGTATTTAACCCAATATTACAGTGGCTTTAATGTTTTTTCGTATTTAACCCTACGTGCCATTTTAGGCATATTAACAGCGTTAATGATGTCGCTTTATTTTGGCCCTAAGCTCATTCGTTCGTTACAAAAAATGCAAATTGGCCAAGTAGTGCGTGATGATGGCCCAGAATCTCACTTATCTAAAAAAGGCACTCCTACTATGGGAGGCTTACTTATTTTAGGCGCCATATTTACCAGCACCTTATTATGGGCTGACTTATCAAACAAATACGTATGGGCAACCTTATTTGTAATTGGCTCATTAGGTTTAGTGGGCTTTATAGATGACTACCGCAAAGTAATACGTAAAGACCCTAAAGGGTTAATTGCTAAATGGAAGTATTTTTGGCAATCGGTTATTGCTCTAGTAGTGGCAACTGCACTGTATGCTACGAGTACACAAGCGTCAGAAACCTCACTTGTTGTGCCATTTTTTAAAGATGTATTGCCACAACTAGGCTTGTTTTACATTGTAATTACTTACTTTGCATTAGTGGGTACTTCAAACGCGGTAAACCTGACTGATGGCTTAGATGGCCTGGCGATTGTGCCGACTATTTTAGTGGCTGCTGCACTGGCGATAATTGCTTATTTAACCGGTAATATTAACTTTTCGGCTTACTTACATATCCCGCATTTACCGCTTGCTAGTGAGCTGGTGGTTGTGTGCACCGCTATTGTTGGCGCTGGGTTAGGCTTTTTATGGTTTAACACATACCCAGCACAGGTGTTTATGGGAGATGTAGGGTCGCTGGCACTTGGCGGCGCGCTGGGCATTATTGCTATTTTAGTACGCCAAGAGCTACTGCTTATTATTATGGGCGGCGTGTTTGTAATGGAGGCTTTATCGGTAATTTTACAAGTGGGCTCATACAAATTACGCGGGCAGCGCATTTTTAGAATGGCGCCGATTCATCATCATTACGAGCTAAAAGGTTGGCCAGAGCCACGTGTTATTGTGCGCTTTTGGATAATTTCAATTGTGCTAGTACTTGCTGGCCTTGCGACATTAAAGATTCGATAAATGCAGTATTTAAACGAGATAAAAAACAAACATATAACAGTGCTCGGACTCGGTGTAACCGGTCTGGGCATTGTGCGTTTTTTATTATCTCATGGTTTTGCACCAAAGGTCGTTGATAGCCGTGTTGCGCCACCAGGTATGGATTGGCTAAGCGAGCATGCTCCTGAGCTTAATACGCATTTTGGTGATTTAGCTAGCGCCGCGCTTTGTAAAACCGATATGATCATCATAAGCCCCGGGCTTAGCTTAAAAATTCCCGCAATTGCTCAAGCAATAGAGTCAGGCATTGAAGTAATTGGTGATGTAGAGCTATTTGCTCGTATAAATACAAAACCGGTTGTTGCTGTTACAGGCTCTAATGGTAAATCAACCGTTGTTACCTTAGCCTACGAGGTATTAAAAGCAGCAGGTTATAAGGTGGCATTAGGTGGCAATATTGGCACTGCGGTATTGGATTTACTAAGTGATGATTTTGATGTGTATGTGCTGGAGCTTTCAAGTTTTCAGCTGGATACCTGCTCAAGCTTAAAACCAATAAGCGCAGCGGTATTAAATATATCTGAAGATCATTTAGATCGTTACGACAGCTACCAAGCCTATATCGACTCTAAATTAAGCATTTATAACAATGCTGAGCTTTTAGTAAGCAACGCAGATGATATTCAAACTAAGCCTATTAGTCGCGCTTTAGCGCCGCAAATGAGCTTTGGCACCGACCACGGTGATTACCACTTAGCTGAGCGCAATAATGAGCTGCACTTTATAGTAAAAGGCGAGGCGTACTTACCTGTTAGCACGCTTGCGGTCGTTGGTAAGCACAATTACTTAAATACACTTGCGGTTATGGCGTTATTAAGCCCGTTTGATATTAGTAAAGAGCAGTACGCAGCGGCGCTTTGTCAATTTAATGGTTTAGCGCACCGTTGCCAGTTTGTTGATGAGCAACATGGTGTTCAATACTTTAACGACTCTAAAGCCACCAATGTTGGCGCCACTATAGCGGCAATAGATAGTTTGGCCTCAGATCACGAAAACCTGATTGTAATAGCCGGTGGTGATGCTAAAGGCGCTGATTTAAGTGCGTTAAAGCCATATATAAAAAGTCATGTAAAAGCGCTTGTATGCTTTGGTAAAGATGCAGCAGAGCTTGCTGCTTTAACGAGTAAATCGCACTTGGTAAACACAATGCAAGAGGCGGTATCGCTCGCTAAAGTACTTAGCAAGCGCGGTGACATTGTATTACTTGCGCCTGCCTGTGCCAGCATTGATATGTATAACAACTACATGCAACGCGGTGATGACTTTGTGCAATGTGTAATGGAAGGGCAATTATGATTGCCTTTGCCGATTTAAAAGAAACACTCACCCCTAAACCCTCAGCACAGCTTTACGATGTGCCACTGCTTTATTGCATGTTAATGCTTATAGGGGTGGGTTTTATAATGGTGACCAGCGCCTCAATGCCCACAGCCGAAAGGCTGTTTGATAACTCATACCATATTACCATTCGCCACAGCATGTTTTTAGCGATGGCATTTGTTTTATTTTGGATTGCCGCCAGCGTGCCTATGGATTGGTGGAAACGCTCAAACCCGTATTTGTTGCTGCTTGGTATGGTGCTACTTATTGCCGTGTTAATAATAGGCCGCGAAGTCAACGGCGCTAAGCGTTGGATACCCATTGGGCCTGTTGGTTTTCAGGTGGCCGAGGCCGCTAAATTATACTTTTTCAGTTATATAGCAGGCTACTTGGTAAGAAAGCGCGAAGAAGTACAAGAAAATATTAAAGGCTTTGCTAAGCCTATCGCTGTATTTGCGGTATATGCCTTACTTATTTTACTGCAGCCCGATTTAGGAACCGTGGTGGTTATGTTTGTAACAACTGTGGGGCTGTTATTTTTGGCCGGCGCAAAGTTATGGCAGTTTTTTGTACTTATTTTAACGGGCGTAGGGCTTGTTGTATTACTGATTATTGTAGAGCCATACAGAATGGCGCGAGTGGTGGGCTTTTTAGACCCTTGGGAAGACCCATTTGGTAAAGGGTATCAGTTAGTGCAGTCGCTTATGGCCTACAGCCAAGGTGGCTGGTTTGGCCAAGGGTTAGGTAACAGCGTGCAAAAGTTACAGTATTTACCCGAGGCGCATAACGATTTTATTTTTGCCGTTATAGGTGAAGAGCTAGGCCTTGTAGGTGTAGCAAGTATTTTATGTGTGTTGGCTGTGTTTGTATTTAGGGCGCTTTTAATAGGCCAACAAGCTTTAAAATGTGGCAAAGAATACGAAGGCTATTTTGCGTTTGCTATTGGCATTTGGTTTGCGTTTCAAACCATGGTTAATGTAGGCGCCAGTGCAGGGTTATTACCGACTAAAGGGTTAACCTTGCCGTTTATTTCGTATGGTGGTTCAAGTTTATTAATAATGACGATTGCCACCGGTATTTTATTGCGTGTTGATTTTGAAACCAAAATGGCAACCAAACAAGCCACCTCACGCGGAGGTAAGCGATGAGTAAAAAATTAGTAGTTGTGGCCGGTGGTACAGGTGGGCATATATTCCCAGGTATTGCTGTAGCCGATTATTTAAAAGAGCAAGGCTGGCAAGTAAGCTGGATAGGCACGCCAGATAGAATGGAAGCGGATGTTGTACCAAAGCATAACATTGAGATTGATTTTATTAATGTAAAGGGCGTACGCGGTAATGGCTTAAAGCGTCTTATTAAAGCCCCATTCATGGTACTTAATGCAATATTGCAGGCGCGTAAGGTATTGAAATCTCAGCAACCAGATGTAGTGCTTGCTATGGGCGGCTATGTAACCGGGCCAACCGGCATTGCCGCTAAAAGTTTAGGCATTCCACTGGTGATTCATGAGCAAAATGCAGTAGCAGGAATGAGCAACAAGTGGTTGGCAAAATTTGCTAACAGAGTACTTGCTGCGTTTCCAAGCGCCTTTGCACCAGGGCAAGCCGAATTAGTCGGTAACCCAGTACGTGCAAGCGTTGCTAATGTAGCTAAACGTGATGTTTCAAGCCCTATTAATATTTTAGTGGTAGGTGGCTCGTTAGGCGCACAAGTGCTTAACCAAACACTGCCAGGGGCGTTTAATTTACTTGCTAAAACAGCGCCAATTAAAGTGTGGCACCAAACAGGTAAAGGCCATATTGAGGGTGTGAAAAGCGCGTATGCGAAAAACAACATTGCAGATGAAGAGCTAAAAGTTGCTGAATTTATAGATGATATGGACGCCGCCTATGCGTGGGCCGATATTGTGATTTGCCGTGCTGGTGCACTGACTGTTAGTGAAATTGCCGCCGCGGGTAAAATGGCTGTGTTTGTGCCGTTTCCACATGCGGTAGACGATCATCAAACCGCCAACGCAAAATATTTAGTAACCGCAAATGGCGCGCTTTTAATGCCTCAGCCGCAGTTTAATAAAGATTCAATAGTTGAGCTATTAAACCCGTATTTGGCAAAGCCTATATTAATTAAACAAATGGCCAGCAATGCTAAGCAGCAAGCCATTTTAGATGCCACAGCAAGCGTTGCCTCGCACTGTGAGCAAGTAACAAATAAGAGAAAATAAGTGAAAGATAAGTCAATACAAGAACAACAAACTCGACCTGCTATGCGTCGAATAGAAACCATCCATTTTATTGGTATTGGTGGTGCGGGTATGGGCGGCATTGCTGAAGTACTGGCTTTTGAAGGCTACCGCATTACAGGCTCGGATATAGCGCACAGCGCAATGACTGAACGCTTAATTAAAGCCGGTGCAGAAGTATTTATAGGCCATCACGAAAACAACGTAAAAGATGCCAACGTAGTTGTTGTTTCAAGTGCTATTGACGAAACAAACCCTGAGATTATTGCTGCAAAAGCAGCGCGTATACCGGTAGTTCGCCGTGCAGAAATGCTTGCCGAATTAATGCGTTTTCGCCATGGCATTGCTATTGCGGGCACACATGGTAAAACCACAACAACCAGTTTAATTGCCAGCATTTATGCTCAGGCAGGGCTTGATCCTACTTTTATTATTGGCGGCTTATTAAATAGCGCGGGCAGTAACGCAAAAGTGGGCAAGAGCGACTTTTTAATTGCTGAGGCAGATGAAAGCGATGCATCGTTTTTACATTTACAGCCTATGGTATCGGTGATCACCAATATTGAAGAGGATCACATGGAAACCTATGGCGGCAGCCTTGAGAAAATGAAAGACACTTATGTGGACTTTATTCATAACCTGCCATTTTATGGCTTAGCCGTAGTGTGCATAGACTCGCAGGTAGCAAGTGAGCTGATCCCGCGTTTTGGTCGCCCTGTGATCACGTATGGCGAGTCAAAAGATGCCGACTACCGCATGAGCGACTTTAGCCAATCAGCAAGTACTTGTACTTTTACAGTGACACATAAAAGCGGTGAAAGCTTAAGTGCAACGCTTAATATGCCAGGTAAGCACAACGCACTTAATGCCACGGCGGCAATTGCAGTGGCTAAAGATCAAAACATTGCTAACCACGCAATTTTAGAGGCGCTGCAAAAATTTGAAGGCATAGGACGACGCTTCCAGCATTATGGCAATTTTGAAAACGAGCGCGGCAATGTCATGCTGGTGGATGATTACGGACATCACCCATCAGAAGTTGCTGCCACCATTGCAGCGGTACGCGAAGGCTGGCCAGAAAAACGTTTAGTTATGGTTTATCAACCGCACAGGTTTACCCGTACACGCGATTTATACGAAGACTTTGTAAAAGTATTGGCAGATGTAGATCAACTTTTATTACTAGATGTGTACAGTGCCGGCGAAGAGCCTATTGTTGGCGCAGACAGTAAAAGCCTGTGCCGCAGCTTACGTCAGCGCGGAAAAGAGCCTCTACATGTAGCAACGAGCGCAGAGCTTGCTGGTGTGCTGGCCGATAACTTACAAAATAACGACTTAGTTTTAACGCAAGGCGCTGGTAATATAGGACAATTGGTTAAAACATTAGCGGCAACAGGTATGTCGGTGGAAAAATTAAAGCAAGGTGAAGTATGACGCAAGAAAACGCGCAATTTGGTAAAGTAGCAGTACTGCTTGGGGGTAACTCAGCAGAGCGCGAAGTGTCACTACGTTCAGGGCAAGCGGTGCTTAATGCACTACAAAATGCCGGCGTTGATGCCATTGCTTTTGACCCGCAAAATCGCTCTTTGTGGGAGCTAAAAGAATTACAGGTCGATCGTGTTTTTATTGCTTTGCATGGCCGTGGTGGCGAAGACGGTACAGTGCAAGGCGCACTTGAATTTATGAACTTGCCATACACGGGCAGCACTGTATTAGGCTCAGCCTTGGCAATGGATAAAGTCCGTTGTAAGCATTTATTTAAATCTGCAGGGCTAAGCACAGCGCCTTATGCAGTTGTTGATGCTAAAAAAGGCTTTGATGCAAAAGCTATTATGGATGAGTTTAAAAAAGTAATGGTTAAGCCATCGCACGAAGGCTCAAGCATAGGTATGGCGCAAGCAAGTACCGCTCAAGAGCTTGAAGATGCCCTTACACACGCTTTTAAGTTTGATAGCCAAGTGTTAGTAGAGCAGTGGATAACCGGACGCGAATTTACCGTGACGGTATTAGGCGATGAAGTACAGCCTGTGATTGAAATGACGACTCCAAATGGTTTTTACGATTACCAAGCTAAGTATCAATCAAATACAACACAGTATCATTGCCCTGCAGATTTATCGGCGCAAGATACACAGCACTTACAGGCTATCTCGTTAGAGGCGTTTGATTTAGTGGGTGCAAGCGGCTGGGGCCGTGTAGATGCCATGCAAGATGAGCAGGGGAATTTTTATTTATTAGAGGTAAATACAGTCCCTGGCATGACCGAAAAATCGCTGGTACCCATGGCGGCAAAAGCAAATGGGGCAACATTTGAGCAATTAGTTGTTCGCATTTTGGGGCAAACGCTTTAATATGCATCCCCTTTTAGAAAAAGCTCAACAGTTAAAACAGCAACTTAACTTTAATTGGTCGCTAATTTTTGGTGTGAGTTTTTTTCTGGTGGTAGTGATTGGGCTCGTGCAAATAACTACCGGTGTATCTGATTGGCTAGTAGAGAACAAAGATGCACAAATAAAGCACTTAACAGTGCTAGGAAAGCCCAAATACACTGACGAAAAGGCCATAATAAAATCAATAAAAAAGGCCGATTTAAGCAGTTTTTTTGAGCTAGATGTAAAACGCGTACAGCAACTGGTAAAAGATTTACCTTGGGTTGCAACCGTATCGGTACGCAAGCAATGGCCCGATACAATACAAGTGTACGTAGTTGAACACGAAGCCGTAGCCCATTGGAATAGCGATTTACTGCTGAACCAAAGTGGCGATGCCTTTGAAGCAAGTAGCGATAAACTCGCCAATGATTTACCGCAACTTTACGGCCCAGAAGGCAGCGAAAAAGAAGCGTGGATTGCCTTTAAGCAGTTTGACGAAATGCTAAAGGTAAATGCGTTAACGCTAAAAAGCTTAGCCCTTTCGGAGCGTTTTTCGTGGCAGTTATGGTTAGATAATGGTGTGCGCTTAAATTTAGGGCGCAAAGACAAAGCAAAGCGAGTACAGCGGTTTATAGATGTGTACCCGCGCATGGAAAAGCGTGCAGATGCACAAATAGATGCAATAGATTTACGCTATGATACCGGCCTTGCAGTTAGCTATAAGCCTGTGCAAGAACAGCAATTACAAAATAAGAGTAAGGCATGACTAAGTCAGCAGAAAGAAACCTAGTGATTGGATTAGACGTTGGTACCTCAAAAGTGGTGGCCACGGTAGGTGAAATCACCGCAGATAACAAGCTCAGCATTGTTGGTGTGGGCAGCCAAGTATCTCATGGTATGGATAAAGGCGGCGTTAACGATTTAAACTTAGTGTCTGAGTCGATTCGCCGAGCAATAGATGAAGCCGAGTTAATGGCTGATTGTCGTATTAGCTCAGTGTACTTAGGGATTTCTGGCAAGCACATACAATGTCAAAACGAAAGCGGCGTGGTTGCTATCAATAATACAGAAGTAACCGATGAAGACATTGAAAATGTAATTCATATAGCGCGCTCTGTGCCTATTTCGGCCGAGCGTAAAATGCTGCATGCATTACCGCAAGAATACAGCATTGATATGCAAGAGGGCATTAAAAACCCCCTTGGTATGAGCGGTGTACGTATGGAAGCACGTGCACACATTATTACTTGCTCAAACGACATGGCTAAAAACATTGAAAAATGTGTTGAGCGCTGTGGTTTAGAGGTTGATCAGCTTATATTTACCGCACTTGCATCGTGTTACTCGGTTTTAACCGATGACGAAAAAGAGCTTGGTGTAGCGGTACTTGATATTGGTGGTGGTACAATGGATATCACTATTTATATTAACGGGGCATTACGCCACTCTTCGGTTATCCCAGTGGCGGGTAATCAAGTAACCGGTGATATTGCAAAAATATTTCGTACACCTATATCACATGCTGAGTCACTCAAAGTACAATATGCATGTGCAAGTAGCCAAATGGCCAGTAACGAAGACACCATAGAAGTACCAAGTGTAGGCGGGCGACCAGCACGATTAATGTCGCGCCATACTTTATCTGAAGTGGTAGAGCCTCGTTTTAGAGAATTATTTGAATTAGCGATGGAAGAAATTCGTCGCTCAGGTTTAGAAGACCAAATTGCGGCAGGCCTCGTTATTACAGGCGGGACTGCTAAAATGACTGGCGCAATGGAAGTGGCTGAAGACATTTTCCAAATGCCAGTGAGAATAGGCAAACCAATCGGGATAGTTGGTTTGACAGACTACGTAGACGATCCTTCGTACGCAACCGCTGTAGGTTTGTTACAATACGGGCGCACTATGCAATCGATGAATGCACAAAAGTCGAAAGCAGAGGATAATAATAATTGGTGGAACCGCATTACTAAATGGTTCCAAGGCGAGTTTTAAAGTACTCAAGTCGGAGAGTAAACATGTTTGATATGATGGAACAACACAGCGAAGAAGCTGTAATTAAGGTAATTGGCGTGGGCGGTGGCGGCGGTAACGCTGTTGAGCACATGGTAAAACAACAAATAGAAGGCGTGCGCTTTATAGCCGCAAATACGGATGCGCAAGCATTACGTAATTCCGCTGCCGATATTACCGTACAACTAGGCACGCAAATAACCTCAGGGTTAGGTGCAGGTGCAAACCCAGAAGTAGGCCGCGAATCGGCTGAAGAAGATGCAGAAACAATTCGTGCCAGCCTTGAAGGCGCAGATATGGTATTTATTGCTGCCGGCATGGGTGGTGGTACAGGTACTGGTGCTGCACCAGTGGTTGCTAAAATTGCCAAAGAATTAGGTATTTTAACGGTTGCTGTAGTAACGCGTCCTTTTGACTTTGAAGGCAAAAAGCGCGCAGCAGCTGCTGAACAAGGCATTAACGAATTGTCAGAAATTGTAGACTCACTTATTACAATTCCGAACAATAAATTGCTTAAAGTTTTAGGTAAAGGGACTACACTGTTAGATGCCTTCGCTAAAGCAAACGACGTACTTTTTGGTGCGGTTCAAGGTATTGCTGAGCTAATTACACGTTCTGGTTTAATTAACGTGGATTTCGCCGACGTACGTACCGTAATGTCAGCAATGGGTACTGCCATGATGGGCACAGCCTCTGCATCAGGCCCAGATCGTGCTCAAGAAGCTGCAGAAGCGGCTATCTCAAGCCCATTACTAGAAGACGTTGATTTAACCGGTGCTAAAGGTATTTTGGTTAATATTACCGCGGGTATGGACATTGCGATTGAAGAATTTGAAATTGTGGGTAACCACGTTAAAGCGCTAGCGTCTGAAAATGCAACCGTAGTTGTGGGTGCAGTTATTGACCCAGAAATGAGCGACGAGTTACGTGTAACTGTTGTTGCTACGGGTTTAGGCGGCGATCGTCGTCCGCAGTTTGGTATTGTTGATAACGGCTTTAAAAAGGCATCAGGTTTTGATGTAGCAAGTTCATCAAACCAATCTAGCAGCATGTACGTACCAAGCTTTGCAAGCCAAGGCACAAGCACTGAAGAAACGACGCCAAGCACACAAGTAGAAAGCAAAGAACAAGCGCCATCTACAAGCTCAAGCAACACGGCAAGTTCATCAGCGCAAAACAGTAAAAAAGCGGATAAATCAGAAGGCGGAGATTATTTTGATATTCCGGCTTTTTTACGTAAGCAGGCTGATTAACATTTACTAATGCTTTTGTTTGAAATATGTACAAATATTGAAAGGCAAAAGGATTTATGTTAAACTCCGCCGTCTAACTGTAACTGATTTAAAAGTGAGCGAACCTATGATTAAACAGCGTACGATTGCACAAGTAGTCAAAGCCATAGGAATTGGACTTCATAAAGGTGAGAAGGTCACAATAACTCTCCGACCTGCGAGCGCAAATACCGGGATTGTATTTCGTCGTGTCGACCTTGATCCGGTTGTTGATTTTGAAACAACACCTGAAGCCGTTGGTGATACGCAGCTGTGTACCTGTTTAATTAACAAAGATGGCGTTCGCTTATCAACGACTGAGCACCTAATTGCAGCGGTTGCTGCAATGGGTATCGATAATTTAATTGTTGAATTAGACAGCTCAGAAGTGCCGATTATGGATGGTAGTGCATTACCGTTCATTTATTTGTTACAAAAAGGCGGCATTGAAGAGCAAAATGTTGCGAAACGCTTTATTCGTATAAAAGAAAAAGTACGTATTGAAGAAGGCGATAAATGGGCCGAAGTAGAACCATATGATGGTTTTCATATCGACTTTGAAATTGCCTTTGATCACCCGGCCATTAATGAAAGCCGCCAGCGCATTGGTTTAGATATTACTGCGCAAAGCTTTACTGAAGAAATTAGCCGTGCACGTACGTTTGGTTTTATGAAAGACATTGAATACATGCATGCTAATAACCTAGCACTTGGTGGCAGCATGGACAGCGCAGTAGTACTTGATGACTTTAAAGTACTAAACCCAAATGGTTTGCGCTACAGCGATGAATTTGTAAAACACAAAATATTAGACTGTGTGGGCGACATGTTTATGACAGGTCATAACCTACTAGGTAAAGTAACGGCTTATAAATCGGGTCACGATTTAAATAATAAGTTACTTCGCAAAATTATGGCAACAGAGTCAGCGTGGGAGTGGGCAACATTTGAAACGCCTGTTACGATGCCTGCACCCGGCCTTGAATTAGCGACGGCCTAATTTAGTATTTTTTAAAAATACACGCTCACAAACAGTTATAAAAAATGACGCTTAATAGCGTCATTTTTTTGCCTTAAATTAGCGAGTTGTAGCTAATTACTATTAATTTTTAATAATTAACGCGCAGCTTAAAGCGCTAAAATTGCTGGTAACTGTGCCAGTTCAGTTATGGTGTAGGTTGGGCTTATGCCTGCTGGTAACTGCTCGCCTGGGTGCTGTAGCCAACAGGTATCAATACCGGCATTATTGCCTCCTAAAATATCGCTAGAGGCAGTGTCGCCCACCATTAATATTTTGCTTTTGTCTGGGTTACCCATAAGCTCAAAAGTGTGCTCAAAAATAGCCTTGTTAGGCTTAGCAATGCCTACCAGTTCCGAAATAACCAGCCAATCAAACATGTTTTCAAGGCCGGTATGCGCTAGGCGCAGGGCTTGCAAACGTGCAAAGCCATTAGTAATAATACCCAATCGTGCATGCGGTTTTAAGGCATTTAGTAAATCGATTGCGCCGGGGAGTGGTTCACAAATTTGTGCCATAGCATCTAAGAATGCATCGTTTAGCTCCTTAGCGGGTACCCCTAATTTTACAGCCCACTCGTTAAAGCGGGTTACTTGTAAGTAATCGGCGCTAATTTTTCCATCTTGATAATCTATCCACAGCTGCTTATTAGTTTTTTGGTAATGGATGTAATCGGCTTGGGTAAACTCAATGTTGTACGCTTTAAACATGCGGGTCATTCCCGCTAAAATATCAAACCTGAATAGTGTTTCGTCTGCATCAAACAGTACATAACTGTATTTCATTAATTTTCCTGATAAAGGCTAGGGTGTAAAAAAGGAGCCATAGCTAAGGTAAGCGCTTGGGTGTAGGTGCTTTGGCGAGTGGCATGATTGTTTGTGAGAAGCCCTATCGCGCCGCCTTTTTGCTTAACATTATGAGTGTTAAATGCTTTATCCATTACATCGCCAAGCTCTTCTCCGCTTAGCAGCGCGTTATATAACACTTGCGGTAACGGCAGGTTACTGCTGCGTCCTATCGCTTGCTCAGAGCCATTATTAATAACAACATAGGCAAAGGTTGCAGCACCATAGCTAAATTGCTCTGCACCGCCTTCCATTGCACAGTAGTAATCTGCTTGGTACATGTTTTTACAGTAAGTAACTCGGTTTTGTGCGCCTATACGGGTTTGTTCCTCGCCAATTGGTTGATCGGGAACATTTGAGGGAGCATCAACGCCTTGGCAATCAATTTCGTAACTAGGAAAGTACATTGCAAAAATATGTTTTGCAGCGTTAATTTTTACTGGGTTTTTAGAGCCCACAATAATTTTTAATGAGTGCGACACGTTTTCCCCTCACTGTTAGCAAAAGCAGCAGTGTACGTCAGAAGTGTAAATCATAAAAGAGGGGCTAAATGGGTATATCTAAAGGGGCTAGGTTTTCAAGAGCTCGCTTTTTAACAATAATGTCTTTAATTAGCGGAGTAAGCACCAGCTCCATTGCTAAACCCATTTTACCGCCTGGCACCACAAGGGTATTTATACGTGACATAAAGCTGCCTTCAATCATCTGTAAATAATACGGAAAATCAACGTCATCAATTCCTCTAAAGCGAATAACCACAAAGCTTTCATCTAGCGAAGGTATATCTTTTGCACTAAATGGGTTTGACGTATCAACCGTTGGCACACGTTGAAAGTTAATATGGGTGCGCGAAAACTGCGGTGTGATGTGGTTAATGTAGTCATCCATACTGCGTACAATGGAGTCCATTACTTTTTCGCGAGAGTGGCCGCGGTCTTGCGTATCGCGGATCAATTTTTGGATCCATTCAAGGTTAATAATAGGCACCATGCCTATAAGCAGATCCACGTGCTTAGCTACATCATGATCCTGATCAACCACGCCACCGTGCAAGCCTTCGTAAAACATTAAATCAGTGTTTGTTTCAAGATCTTGCCAAGGGGTAAAGGTCCCCGGTAATTGATTGTATGGCACTGCTTCGTCAAAGGTATGTAAGTATCGGCGCAATTTGCCTTGGCCTGTTTCGCCGTAGGTACCAAATAAGGTTTCTAATGCGCCAAAGTCATTGGCTTCACGGCCAAAATAACTTATGTGTTTACCTTCTTGTTGTGCTTCGCGTACTTTTTTATCCATTTCTGGGCGCGTGTAACGATGAAAGCTATCTCCTTCGATAAAAGCCGCATCAATGTTGAGGCTACGAAAAATATGTTTAATTGCATTGGTGGTAGTGGTAGTTCCCGCACCCGACGAACCTGTAATAGCAATGATAGGATGTTTAGCTGACATGTATTTTCTCTTTTTTAGGACCAAGTTAGTTATAAAGAGTTGACTGACTTAGGTCAAGTGACGCCATCGGCAAATAACGTTATCATGAGGTGCTTAAAAATAAAACGAGAGAAAGCATGAAACTTATTAAACCATGGCTTGGGCTAGTCTCTTTAGCGGCGCTAAGCCTTGCTACAGCGCAGGCTAGCATGCCTAAAAGCCAAATATTACTTGCTGATTTAAATACACCCTACGGTATGCAAGTGAGTATAGTGAGCGACAAAAACAGCTATAACAACCAACCTTATTTAACAAACCAGGGTATTTATTTCACCCATGAAGTTATTTCAAGCGAGCAAAGTCAAACCGATATTGCCTATTATGATTTAGCAACCAAGCAAGTAAGCAACATAACAAATACGCCAGTGAGCGAATATTCGCCCACTGTTATGCCTTCAAAACAAAGTTTATCGGCGATTGTGGTAGAGCAAGATAGCAAACAAAAGTTGTGGCAATACCCACTTGATACTGAGCAAGCACCGAGCCGTATTTTTGATTGGATTGAACCTGTCGGCTACCACGCGTGGGGCGCTCAAAACGACTTAGTGATGTTTATTTTAGGTGAGCCACATACTTTGCAATATACTTCGGTTGCTGCGGCAAAAGGCGAGGTGGTAGCAAGTAACATAGGGCGTACGCTTATTTATAACAGTAAAACCGCAACATTTTTATTTAGTTACACAAAAAATGATCAGCATATTTTAGCAAGCTTTAACCCGCAATCTAAACAGGTAGAAGATTTACTTAGATTGCCAGAGCAAGTACAAGACTTTATTTTAAAAGATGCTAATACAGTGGCTTATGCGGGTAAAAACCGTGTATATATGCGTAATTTAAGCGGCACCGATGAGGTTTCTCAATGGCTTAACTTAAGCCCATATTGCGAGACAAACATAACGCGAATGAGTTATAAAAACGACAAACTTGCCTTTGTATGCGATGTAAAATAATTCGGACTTTGCAGCGCGTATAGGCTAATGTAATGCACAATTAAACATTAAAGGGATCACCACGTGGCTTATAGTGCAGATGAGTTAACAGAGCAGCTCATTCAGTTAAAGTGCAGAAGCAACTTTAAAATTAAAAACATTGCTGAGTACATGTTAGCAAATTCTAAAGAAGCAATTTATACCCACAGCGAAGCGGGTAAAGGCAAAATAATTATTCGCCCAGCCTTTGAAGTGTTTAGCGATGATTTTGCAACAATTGATGAGGTAACACGAGTACAAGGTTATTTTCATAGTAGCGAGATGACACGCTTTCCTACACGTATTCACAAAAGTGCGCAGCCGATTCACTATGGTGTGGCCTTTAAAGTTAACTCAGAGCAAGCAGCAAAAGACTTTATTGCCAAGCTAACACAGATTATTAACGGGTAAATAAAAGCCGCTGAGTGAATAACTCAGCGGCTTCTTTAATTATACATATTTACTTTTAATTAAGCTTACTTGCTTTTTAAAAAGTCATTAACTGATGCCAGTTCACGCTTTTTAAGCGCAATACAGTCATGGGTACTTTCTTCAAGCTTGCTTAGCGTACGCGCGTAGCCCGGTGTTTCTTCAATTTTATCTTTAAAGAATGCTTGCGTGGTTGCTAAACTTTGTTCATCACAACGCGCGGTAGTAAAGTACGGTAAGTTAGGCACAAAAAACGGCGGTAAGCTTTGTGTTACCTTGTCGTAATTGTTGTATATCCACTCAATAAATAGTGCTTGGCGTGGCTCGCTATAACTTTGACCCGCTAAAATAGTGCGCATATCAGACGCGGTTACTTCGTCGGTTAGGGTGTACGCTAATACCTGCTTTTGTAACTGCGCTTTACCCATAAAGCCCATTGCTGCCAGCATGTTTGTGCGTACTTGTGGATCTTTAGTGGTTTTAAAGGTTGCCATAAATTGATCAAGTAATGCTTTATCCCCATTATAGGCGGCAAGTTTTAAATAGGTAGCTGCTAAATACGGATCCACTTTTTGCGGATCGTTTAAGTA
>NZ_DCYU01000073.1:0-11352 GCF_002331165.1 Pseudoalteromonas sp. UBA2102 | reverse complement strand
AGTAAGGACACAACACCCGCACGTAGTTGCGATACTGCACCGTCTTCGCCAGCTTGTGCTTCAAGTGAGTATTTTTTAGCTGCAGGCATTACTGCACTGCGAATAAACTCAGGCCATAACGCTTCGTTGCTTTCATCTTTAAAGGTATTTTTTTGTGATACCAAATAGCCCAGTGCTGTATTTGCAACACGAGGGTGATCATCGCTCACAAAGACTTCTAAGGTTTGCATTAACTTAGCCGCCGATATTACACCCGCATCAAGTAGTGCATCAGTGGCAGAGAGCAGCGCTAAACGCTCACGATCATTAAGTGCTTGCGGAGCATGTTTTATAAGTGAATCAAACTGCGCATCGTCCATTACCCAGCGGTAATAACCTATCGCCCCCTCATCGGGATAAATCCACTGAGGCTCAAAATCAAGTGTTAGGGTTTGGCTTTGCTTGTTGAGTAAAATACTGGCTGTTTTTACTTTATCGCCAGCGCCATATTTTATCCCAACAGGGACATTCCAAAGTTGTGCGGGTGCATCTACACCAGCATTAGCAAAGCGACTTTGCGATATAGTAATTTTTTTACCGTCTTGTTTTACATCTACAAGCGGAAAAGAAGACTGTTCAATAAATGATTTTAAAACACTCGCAACATCTTTATTAGAAGCTTTACCTAGTGCTTCCCATAAATCAGCTGCTTCGGCGTTTTTATACGAGAATTTTTTTAAGTAACTTTGAATCCCTTTTTGGAATGCGTCTTCACCAATCCAGTTTTCAACCATAGCCAGTACTGCGCTGCCTTTACTGTAGGCAAGCCCTAAACCATCCATAATATCGGCTTCGGTTTTAATTGGTTTACGAATAGGCTTAGTGCTTAAGCGAGCATCTAATGCCATTACGTTGTTTTGTGGTAAATCAAGGTGAGATTCAAATTCTGGATTAAGCTGCTTAGTAATCTTTGCCGCCATCCAGCTGGCAAATGCTTCGTTTAACCATAAGTCGTTCCACCACTTCATGGTAACTAAGTTACCGTACCATTGATGGGCAAGCTCGTGAGCAATAATCGACACATTACGCTGTTTTTTACTGCGTGTAGCAGCTGCTAAATCAACCAGTAATATATCTTCGCGGTAGGTTACTAGGCCTGAGTTTTCCATTGCGCCAAAAGGAAACTCGGGTACTGCTACCGAGTCGAGCTTTTTATAAATATAAGGAATACCAAAATACGCCTCAAGTGCAGCAAGTACTTTTGGCATGTTCTCTTTTGCGTAATCAGCTAAATGAATTTTACCCTGCGGGGTAATAACACGCCCTGGAATTGGCATGTCTTTTATTTCAAGCTCTTCAAAAGGGCCCACGGCCATAGCCACTAAATAAGAAGGAATAGGTGGCGTTTTATCAAAGTAATGCGTTGTCATCTCGCCGTTAACTGTGGTTTTAAGCTCTGGCGTATTGGCATAAACCTTTTGAGATGTTGGCGCTGTAATCGTCAACTGAAACGGTATTTTATAACTTGGTTCATCAAATACAGGAAATGCACGGCGTGCATCATTCATTTCAAACTGAGTAAATAAATAAGGTGTACCTTGATCAATTGTTTTGTATAAGCCTACACTTTGGCGATTATACGGCGCCGAAAAATCTATTTTTAGGGTGTACTTACCCGGTTGAATTTGCTCATCACAGCTAAATTTTACTTTTTCTATTTTTAGCATTTCGTTATTTAAGTCGCAGTTTTCATCGCCTAGTAACTGCGCCATTTTAACAGCGTAAGCCACGCCGTTAAGTTCAATGTAATGAGTGGGTTTTAACACTTCTAGGGCTATTTCTGTCATCCCTGTAAAGGTGTCTTGGCTTGGGTCGAGTGTTAACGACACCTTTTGTGAACTTGGTTTAGCAAGCTTTTCGATAACGAATTCGTTAGCGTTGGCAGTAGTCATTGCTAAAGCAACACTTACTGTTAATAGGCTTTTTAAAAACATAGTGATCCCTAGATTGTTGTTGTTAGAAACTGACTCAAACAGGCATTTCTATGCCCTTAAAAATTGAGATTTAGATATCCTAGCAGTTTTTTTTATGAGAGTAATTTAATAAAGTGGCTGCTTGGATTTAAAATAGTAACAAATAGTGTCAGTGGCTCTGGCGCTGCTTAAAGCGCTGCCAATGCAGCTGTGGGTTAATGGTGCGAATTTGCTGTATTACGTTGTTTAGTAAGGCGGTATCGTCAAATTTATCATTGGGGTATTCGTTAAACCCCATTAAATAATTAAAGGCGTCTTTTGAATTAGCCTGTAATGCGTAAATACGTACTTGTTGCTCAAAATTAAGCCGTAGGCTGCTTATAGCGGTTTTCATACCGAGTTGATCAACAGTGGGAATGGCACATTTTTGCAAATAACCCGCACGTTCACCTTCACCAGTAAACCAAATGCGTACTTTTTCGCTGTAACGGCCAGACTTAGCCGGTAAATCAAACAACAAACGTGTGTGATTATGTGCTTTAACAAAGGCAATAAAGTCGTTAAGCCCTGCATCAACTAAGGCTTGATGCACCGGAACCAAGCGCGCTTTTATTTTTCCATTAGTATGAAAATTAAAACATAAAATGCCATTTTTAAGCTCAAGATCGTCAAGCGTTAAGCAGCCAATTTCATCGCTATATGCGCCACTGTAATAGGCAATTAAAGGCAACCAAAAATGCCAATGCTTTGCTTGCTCTCTTGCTACTTTAAAATCGCCATAAATATAGCCGTTATAAAGCGTATGCAGTTCCATTACTGAAAAAGGGCGGCGGCCAAGATGGGTTTTCAACGTAATCCCTTGAAATTAATGACATGTTATATTTTATACTTAAAACAGATAAACATGCGAGTATCGATTTTAGTATTTATGTTTTTAGCTACAAAACAAAAACACCCACTTAAAAAGCAGGTGTTGTATTCACTATTTAATTTATAGTGGCAGTTATTCGCTAAGTGCGCGTGCTAAGCCAACAGGCTCTATTTCTACACACACTTGGTCGTCATTCCAATTTAAACCAACTAATGCGCTGTCTTCGTTTAAATCTTCTACCCACTCATCTAAAAATTCATCTAAATTAATTTCTACAGGCGTAAATTCTTGCCACTCTTCTTTACACTGGGCTTTTGCTGCGTCTTCGCTTTCCCATAAAAGCAGTACATCCGTTTCGGCAAACTGGTTAGATTCGCACACTACAAAGCCGCCGTCGTCGCCACCTAACGCCCACACTTGCTCGCTTAAACGTACTTTTTCTACAAAGCTAACTAGTTGTGATTCAATTTCAATATCGCTCATGTGTTTACCTTATTTGTTTAGAGTCTGGGATCGGTGCTTACTGCAGCTTGACGCGTGCCATAGTCGTTATAAAAACTGACTAAAGCAGCGTGTTGGCTAAAGTCTGTTAATTCACGAAAGCAAATCCAATCAAGTAGGCAGTATAAACTGATGTTAAGGCATTCACAGCCTTTAAATTCATCATCGTTTAAATGACTATTTAAATAGCTTAATGTTTCAGCAATTCGTTCGTTTTGCAGATTAAAAAATAATTTATCGTCGCTAGTATCAAATCCTGAGCGTCTGCTAAGTGCTAATTCTACTAACGAGTCGTTACAGGCGTTGATAATATTAAGTAGGTGCTCTTGCGACCAGCTTAGTGGTGTTTTACCAGCCTTGGCGATAAGGTAACGTAAAATAATGGTTGAATCGCTTAGCGTTAAATCACCATCAATTAAAACCGGTATTTTTCTTCCTGGGTTGTTACTGGCTAAGGTAGGGCGGTCTTGCTCAGAAAAAATATCTAGGTTTACTAGCGCTAAGTCAACATTGTTTTGTGCTGCCCACATTCTTACTCTGCGCGCAAATGGAGAAGGGTTAGATCCTATAAGTTTCATAATTGCTCCTAAAAAAAGCCGCATAAGCGGCTTTTTGTGTTGCGATAAGTCAACGTTATTCTGAGCGGCTTGTCACTTCTAGTAAGTGATAGCCAAACTGTGTTTGTACAGGGCCTTGTACTTGATTAATTGGCGCTGAAAATACAACTTTATCAAACTCAGGTACCATCATACCTGGGCCAAACTCGCCAAGTGCTCCGCCGTCTTGACCAGAAGGACAGTTTGAATATGTTTTTGCAAGCTCTGCAAAGTCTTCGCCTTGTTCAATCTTAGCTTTTAAATCTAAGCACTCTGCTTCGCTGTCTACTAAAATGTGCCTTGCACTTGCCACTGCCATAAAATCTCCTGTTTAAAGTTGGTGTATTTAACCATTAAAGCCAGTCTAGTTAGTTTTCACTCGCAGTACCAGTATAAACTTAATTGATGAGTAGCGTATTTTCAATTGCATCAATTAATTCTTTTGAATTAGGAGCTACTTTACTGTTAAAGCGTTTAATTGTTTTGCGATCAGCTGAAACTAAATATTTATAAAAGTTCCAGTTAGGTGAGCTGGTTTGCGCATTTAAGTGTTTAAATATTGGATTTGCATCACTGCCGCGAACTTCGCTGGTAGTAAACATAGTAAACGTAACGCCGTAATTAATAAAACACACTTTTGCTATGTCTTTTTCATCGTTTTCTTCTTGAAAAAAATCATCAGATGGAAAACCTAATACCACTAAACCTTTGTCTTTGTATTGTTGGTGTACTTTTTCAAGGCCTTCAAATTGAGATGTAAAACCACAATTGCTTGCTGTATTTACAATGAGCAAAGGGCGGTTTTTAAATTGGCATAAGTTTAAGGATTCTTTTGAGCGCAGCTTACGTATCTCTACATTTGTAAAGTCTTCACATTGTTGCTGCTGTTGTTTGCTGGGTAACGTGTCATTTGCTTGGGCAGCTAAGCTCGTAATAAAAATACTGAGCCCTAGTATCGTTTTTTTTAACATACTCAACGCCTAAATTTATAATTGTTTGACTAGTCTATCTTACGCTAATATGCACAAAAGTGATCAACAATATTAAGCTGTTATGACTACACGTTTAGCCACTATAGAAGATTTACCTGCCATTGTCGCAATATACAACGAAACGATCGCCTCGCGTATGGTGACCGCCGATACCGAAGAAGTATCGGTACAGAGCAAACGTGAGTGGTTTAATAGCCACACCGATAAACGGCCTATTTATGTTTATTGCGAAAATGATCAAGTACTTGCTTGGCTAAGTTATAAATCGTTTTATGGGCGCCCCGCATACGATGGCACCGTCGAAATGAGCATTTATATTACCAAAGCGGCGCAAGGTAAAGGACTTGGCAAAAAGCTGATGGAGTTTGCCCAAATAGAGGCTAAACAGCTAGGAATTGATGTATTGCTTGGTTTTATATTTAGCCACAACTTACCAAGTATTAAGTTATTCAAGCACTTTGGTTTTAGCGTATGGGGTGAGTTGCCTCATATCGCGGTAATGGATAACACGCGCTACAGTTTAACAATATTCGGTAAGCATCTACCAAAATAGTTGTGGAGCTTATCGGTAAAAAAATCAAAATTAAGTCTAACAACCTATACCAACTAAGAAATTATAGGCTACGCTATTAACATATAAAGTGTTTACGATAGTGTGGCTTAATGAGTCGAAAAATTTTAATTGTAGATAGCAGCAGTGTTATCGCAATGAGAGTGAAAGTTTTACTAGAATTGATAGGTTGTGAGGCTGAGCTCGTTCATTACTCTATGATTGATTTATACTCTAACACCAGCCAGTATGACTTGGTAATTGGTGCTTACGGAGTGCCGTGTGAAGTAATAAAGTCGTTAGCTCAAAAAATCTCACAAGACCGCTGTGTATTACTTGCCCCTAAAGCCGAAAGCGGTGAGCAACTTAGCGCATTTAGCGAGCTTAATAAGCTAGTCCCAGATGCAACGGTTATTTATCCGTTTTTTTCAAATAAAGAAATTACCTCATTACTCGAAAACCTCTTAGAGCTTGGCTCTAGCCACGTTTTAAAACTCCCCACTATTTTACTTGTTGATCATATGCCTGAGCGCCTTGAAAAAATGAAAAGTAATTTAGTCGGGGCGCATATCAAAACGCTAACCGCAACCAGCGCAACCGAAGCGGTGGCAGTGGCTAATGAAAACAGTATAGATATTTTAATTAGCGATTTTAGCTTTGAAGATGGCACCGGTTTAAAAATTTTTTCTGCTATTAAAATGTCTCAGCCAGATTGCCGATGCTTATTGTTTACCGCACGCCCTGAGCAAGTTTCAATGATTGAGGCAATTCGTAAAGGGGTCGAAGATGTTTTAATAAAGCCTCTAACCGATAGCGTACTGCTGCAATCGGTACATAAATTGTGGCAAACAGAGCTTTTAAAACGCCGTAACGCTGAGCTAGTTGAGCGTTTACAAGATACCGTTGATGCATTAATCGAAAAAGACAGCCTACTACAAGTTATTTATAAAAATACCCCTGACGCCATTATGCTATTTGAGCGTAGCGGCAAAGTAATAGAAGCAAACGATGCCTGCTTAAGGCTGTTTAAGCTGCCCTTTGACAAACTCGCGGGTTTTTCGGTATTTGAATTTTTAGATGAGGAATCAAGTGCTGAAATAAAAAATAAAATCAGCACACTCAATCGTAACCGCCAATTTAGTAGCGACCTACGTTTGCAAAAAACAGACGGCGGGTATATTCCGCTAGTTGGTTCGTTTAACGAAATAGACCACCATGGCGAAATTGCGTTAGCGGTTATATTTAAAAATGTAACTCACTTAAAACAAAAAGAAGAATTACTCCTTGAAGCCAAAGACCTACTTGAGGAGCAAGTGCGAGCTCGTACTTCGCAGCTAGAGCATGCTAAAAATGTGGCCGAAGCTGCCAATTTAAGCAAATCGGAATTTTTGGCTAACATGTCGCACGAGTTACGCACCCCTATGCACTCTATATTAAGCTTTTCTCGATTTGGTTTGAGTAAGTTAGAAGCGGGCGATTTTGCTAAAGATAAACTCTTAAAATATTTATCCCGTATTGAAAGCAGCGGCGAGCGTTTACTGTCGTTATTAAACAACTTACTTGATTTATCTAAATTGGATGTAGGGAAATTTCCATTTAACCCACGTCCATACAATATAGAAAGCATTATAAAAACCAGTATTGATGATGTCTCTGGTACGGCTATGGAAAAAGAGATTGAAATTGTTTTTTCAAAACCCGGGCCAGTGGTTGTGCAGTGTGATGAAGAGCAAATTAATCAGCTATTGCGCAATGTTTTAGGTAACGCACTTAAATTTAGCGAACCTAAAAGTCGTATTGAAGTGAACTTAATGGCTGATCAAAGCAGCGCCATTATTGATGTAATAGACAATGGAATAGGTATACCTGAGGATGAATTAGAGCACGTGTTTACTAAATTTGTACAAAGCAGCAAAACGAACAGTGGCGCTGGTGGTACTGGTTTAGGGCTTGCGCTTTGTAGAGAGTTTGTAGCACTTCATCAAGGCGAAATTACGGCAAGTAATAATAGCGATGGTGGTGCAACAATTAGGATTCAGGTACCCCTAGAAATAGATTTAGATGAGCATTTAGCCGATGATAAGCTAGCAGTGCAAGATAGCTAATTATATGTGTAAGTAATGTTTAAATGATATTTAATTGGATGATGAAAATATGGCCTTAACTAAAATTCTTGCTGTAGATGATGAACCTTTCAACCTTGAAATTATTGAAGAAATTTTAGAAGATCTTGATTTCGAATTACAAGTTGCCACAAGCGGCCCTGAGTGTTTAGCCATGGTTGAAGGCTACATGCCCCAAGTTATTTTACTTGATGTAAGTATGCCGCAAATGAATGGCTACGAAGTGTGTAAAGCATTAAAGGCGAATCCGAATACCGCGCATATAATTGTTATGTTTGTTTCCGCTAGAGGAACGGTTGAAGAGCGTATGGAAGGTTACTCAGTAGGTGCTGAGGATTACATTGTAAAACCGTTTGGGCATGATGAGCTTAAATCAAAACTTAAAAACTTAAACCAAGTATTAATAGAAAAACAAAGCCTTGAAAAACAAGTAGAAGATGCAACATCTACGGCATTTAACGCTATGGCAAACAGTAGCGAAATGGGACAAATAGTTAACTACATTGAAAACATTGGTTTTATTAATAATCCGCAAGATTTAGGTAAAGCCTTAATAGACTGCTTACAAACGTTTGACCTACAAAGTAATGTTGAATTTAGACATGGCGATACAATAGAGCACTTTGCCCTTAATGGAGTGTGTTCGCCGATTGTAATTGAGCTGTTTGATATGCTTAAAAACAAAGGTCGCTTACATGAGTTTTCTCACCGAATATTAGTTAACTACGAGATGATAAGCTTATTAATTCTGAATATGCCAGATCACGACCCAGATAAACACGGGCGTATTCGTGACCACGTTTGCTTTATTGTCAGTGTGACTGAGCAGCAGTTACGTGCAATTATGACCAAGCAAATGCTTGAGTCGCAGCAGCAAAAGCTAAATGATGTAGCCAGCACAGTGCATAGTAAGTTTCATGGCTTAATTGGGTTACTAAACGAAAACCGCGAAAGTAACGAAAAAGTATTCAAGCAATTACAAGAAGACTTAGAAGTGCGCATACCCACAATGGGGTTAGATGAAGACCAAGAGGTGTTTATTTATAAAAAAGTGGACGAAACTATTCAAAATTCAATTGCCAGAGAAGAGTCGGTTAAACAAGTTAAAGCCGCCTTTGCTGAAATTGAACAAGACTTATCTTTGTTACTTAAAAAATAAACCTTTCACAATAAGGCTCACCTGAGTGATTTACGCATCACGAGGTAAGCCTTTTTCGACAATTCTAATTAGGCGCTGTGTTTTACGAAGTTGTTCTCGTTGTTTATTATTTTGTTGCTCAAGCGCCCACTCTATATGCTCTTTTACTAGCTGCGAGCTAGACTCATGTTTGCTTTCTAAAGCGTTAATAATGCTAGGGCTAAAATCGGCATTGCCTAAACCCACCGCTAAATTACGCAACCAACGTTCGTGTCCAATACGGCGAATAGGGCTGCCTTCGGTATTTTTTAAAAAAGTAGGTTCGTCCCAGTCAAATAGCTCAAGTAAGTCTTTGTTTTTTAATTGCGTACGGGGATGAAAGTCTTGCTCATCGGTAATTTGACCATAACGGTTCCATGGGCAAACCAATTGGCAATCGTCGCAGCCATAAACTCGGTTCCCCAATAATGCACGGTATTGCTCAGGTATAGGGCCTTGGTGCTCAATGGTTAAGTACGAAATACATTTGCGTGCATCTACCACATACGGCTCTACAATTGCGCCTGTTGGGCAAAGCGTAATGCAAGCTACACATTTTCCGCAGCCTTCAAACGTGTTTTCATTATCTATTGGCAGGGGTAAATCAACAAAAAGCTCACCTAAAAAAAACCACGACCCAGCTTCTTGGTTTATTAATAAAGAGTGTTTACCTCGCCAGCCCAATCCCGCTTTTTCAGCAAGCTGGCGCTCAAGCACAGGCGCAGAGTCTACAAATGGCCTAAAACCGTAATCGCCAATTTCTTGCTCTATTTTTTGGCCCAGCTTTTTTAGTCGGTTGCGCATTAATTTGTGATAGTCACGCCCTAATGCGTAGCGGCTAATATAGGCTTTTTCGGTGTTTTTTAGTGTTTTGGCAAAACTAGCATCAGGGGGCAGGTAGTTCATTTTTACCGAAATAACCCGCTGGGTGCCAGGGACTAGTTCAGCAGGGCGAGCGCGCTTCATGCCATGGGCTGCCATATAATCCATAGAGCCATGGTAGCCCGCATCTAACCAGCGCTGTAATTGTGCTTCGTGTTTAGATAGGTCTATATCGGTAATACCCACCTCACTAAAGCCGAGTTCTTGGCCCCAGGCTTTAATATTTTTGGCTAGCTGTTGATAGTTAGGGGTTGAGTTACTCACACACATTACACACTTAAATAATTAGCTGCGTAATTTACCATATTTATAAAGCGCTGTTGAATGTTGCCAGTTAAAATATTAATGCAATATAGCGCTCGGCTTTTGTTTTGTAGTCGCTTATTGCACAAAGCGCTTTAATTGCTGTTGTGTTTGCTGGCTAAGTGAATGTGATTGCTGGCTATTACTTAGTGCATGATCAATAGCGCTTTTAGCTTGCTCGCCTAAGGTAACAATTTGCTCTACCGATTGGTGAGTGTGCTGCTGCGCTTGCTCTAGCGTATGCACCGCATCCGCTATTTGCTGTAGCTGCTGTTGGTTTTGTTCAAACTCACCTAGCATTGTTTTAAACCCTTCAGAGGTATTACTAATGGCGCTTTGTGCGGTACTTGAGTGGCTAATTAACTGCTCACTTTCTTGGTTGGTTTCGTTAACCAGTTCATTCATTTGGTTAATAAAGTCGCTTATTTGTCGGGTTGCGCCACTTACTTTTACCGATAATGTACGTACTTCATCAGCAACAACCGCAAATCCTCTGCCAGCTTCACCAGCGCGTGCCGCTTCAATGGCAGCGTTTAGTGCCAGTAAATTAGTTTGATCCGAAAACTCCTCAACCATTTTTAAAATGCTGCGAATGTTTTCGCTGTTTTCCTTAAGGCCAGACACCGTTTTAGAAAATCTTTGCAGCAAAGTACCAATAAGCGACACTTTATCAACTAAGCTTGCAAGCTCTTGCGACGAAAGCTTAACAAAGTCTAAGTGCTCGCTGTTAACGCTATGCACGCTGTCGGTATTGCTCACTATGCCCTCTAAGCTTTGCACTATTTGGTTACTCGCATTAATAATATTGTGGCTTAGCTGAGTTTGCTGCTCACTTAACTGCTGTGTATTTTGCATAGCGGTATTTACATCAACATTACTTTGCTCGCTGGCTTTAGCGCTGGCGTGAGTTGTACTTAGTAAATCACTTAAGTGGTTAGTAAATAAGTTATATTGCGTACTTAGTTCTTTAAATTCGTCAAAAGAAAATTGCGGTAAGTTGGCGGCTAAATTAGCCTCTTGCTGGTTTATGTTTACTAAAGTGTCGCACATAGCTTTTACAGGGCGCACTATTAAATAGCGCATATAAAAAATAGTAAAGGCAAAGCCCGCTACAATAACCAAGGTTAACAACCAAAATGCGCTAGTGCTGTGCTGCTCGCTTAAGCTTTGATATAACCAAAATAAGGTAATGGCCTGAAACAAAAAAACAAAGCTTAAGTTGCCCACTATTTTACGCGTAAGCGTATAAAAAAATGTTTGCTCAATATAATTATAAAATTGCATTACACCACTCATTTTTTGCTTACCCATCTAGGGCGTGTTGACCTTTGATGGTTGAATTTGCAGCAGTATGTTTGGCTTTTAGGCAAGGCAGAGCCTATGAAGTGTGGTTATTCCCCATAAA
>NZ_DCYU01000085.1:0-7632 GCF_002331165.1 Pseudoalteromonas sp. UBA2102 | reverse complement strand
CAGTCAATTCAAGGGTTTCAATTTTCAAGACCGTTACCGCCTTCTATTGAACATGTACTTCAATTTACCGAAAATACCTTTTCTAAAGGTTACCTGCCTTTTATAGAATTTACCAAACAGGTAGAAGTTCACAGCGACTCAGCTGTAAATTTAGGGGTAAGCGGGGTGTTAGTTAAATTAGAGCTTTTGCCTCGGATTGACCCAATCCACCCTTTGCATTTATTTCATATAAAGCGAGAGGGTGACGTATTCAGTTTGGTAGAAAACACCGTGTATTTGTATTTACATGCGTGTCGCGAAAATGATGTAAACAATGCGATAAAGCACTTGTTTAAATTAGAAACAAACGATTTTTTTGCGCAGCAAAATATTATTTCCGATCATTTTTATATTCAGCAAGAATGTAAACAGCTTAGGCGTTATTATGCGGGCCAAGATATAACCGATTACTCTGCCCAATTAAAAGAGAATGAAAGCTATAAATTTTCGCAAAAAATAGATGCAAGTGTTGCAGCTGATTTAGAAACACCAGAGTTTACTAAAAACGAGCGCGCAGATGCTGTGCCGTTTAAAATGGCCATAAAGAGTAACGTATGAGTATCAATCAATTATTGATTACAGCAATTTTAGCGATGCTAGTTGGCGTATTTTTATGTATGTCGGGGTCGTTGATACTGAAAAAAATAAAAAAATACTATGCTCAGCTTACGTTTAAACATGAAGTACTCGAACCTTACAAACCAAATAGAATAAAGAAGGGTAAATAGTGAAATTATCAGGCTTAGGGGTGTGGAACCTCTATTTTTTAGTTAAGTTTGCACTTTTTTATTATGGTGCAATCGACTTTGGCTTATTAGCAAATGCTGCGCTGGCTGCTTTTTTTGCTATTTCTTACACGCACCCTTTACTAAATAAAGCCAAACATTGGTTAGGCGCAGTAATGGCCATTGTTTTACTTTATAAAGATTCGTGGTTGCCCCCTATAGACCGTTTAACACGCCAAGCTGGTAACGTGCAAGACTTTAGCTTTGGCTACTTTTTAGAGCTCATGGCGCGTGTCATTAATGTTGATATGTTATTGGCACTGTTTGTTATTACTGTGTGCTTTTGGTATTGCTCACAGTGGATACGCTTTACCACCGTAACAATAGTTGGGCTTATGTTTGTAGCCTGGCAGGGGACAAACAACGAGGATAATTTAATTACACAGCCAGTGGCGGCTAATAATGTTCAAACAGCAGCGCCTCGTGCACAAGCACAGGTGGTAACACAAGAAGCAAAATCGCCTGATCAGCAATTAAAAGAGTTTTATCAGCAACAAAGTTTGCTAGCAAGCCAGTTCCCTCAGCAATATAATGGCGAGTTATTTGATGTCATAGTACTAAATATTTGCTCGATGGCCGTGGCTGATCTAGAGGCTATTGGCGTAAGCCTTGATGATTTATATAGCGATTTTGATGTGGTGTTTTCTGATTTTAATTCGGCTACTTCTTACTCTGGGCCTGCTGCAATTCGCCTGCTACGAGCAAGTTGTGGTCAAACAAGCCAAACTGCCTTATTTGAAAATGCACCAGAGCAGTGTCATTTGTTTAAAAATTTAGAAAACTTAGGTTACAAAAGCAATGTGGTTATGAACCACGACGGCCACTTTGATGAGTTTAAAGGTTTGGTGAAAAAGTTTGGTAAAATAGATGAGCAGCCTTACGATATAACTAGCTTACCTGTAGCTCAATATGGGTTTGACAACAAACCTATTTACTCAGACGGGGCAGTACTAAACTCATGGTTAAATGATAAAGGTGAAGACTGCGCGCCATGTGCTATGTATTACAACACCACCAGTTTGCATGATGGCAATCAACTAGCGAATCAAGCCCGCATGAGTAGCCTTGAAAGTTACCCAATTAGACATAAAAACTTATTTAACGATATTAACGGGTTTATTAAAAACCTAGAAAAACGTGGTCGTAATGTCATGCTGATGATAGTACCTGAACACGGCGCAGCATTAAAAGGCGATAAAGTGCAGTTTGCTGGGCTTCGTGAGATACCAAGCCCAAGTATTGTATCTGTTCCGGTGGCGATTAAGTTTATTGGTAAAAATGTACAAAGCTATTCACAAACGCTTGTAAGCGAATCAACAAGTTACTTTGGTTTATCGGAGCTAATTAGTGGCGTGCTTAGCACAAACTTTTTTGCAGGTAATGGCAATATTGCCGACTTAGTTGATACGCTGCCTCGTGCACCTAAAGTAGCCGAAAACGCTGACACAATAATGATGTATGTTAATAAGCGCCCTTATATTCAATTAGATGGCGGAGACTGGACCCCATACCCGCAAAATTAATAGCATATTTGCACGACCCCTTTTAAAACGCAGCTTACACGCTGCGTTTTTTAGTTTTAAGCTGCACGTTATTACAGTTTGATGTTTATAGGCGTGAGTTTACAGTGATAAAGACGATGGCTTGTCCAAATTTGTTTACAATTTACTGTATTGAATAACGGAGTTAGCGTATTATTCGGCTAATATAGTTTTTCCTTATTCGAGGATGTATGCGTCTAGATATTCATTGTGCCGACCGTGTAGGTATTGCCCAAGAGATCCTAAATATTTTAGTAAACTACGATGTTGACTTAAAAGGGATTGAGGTTGATTCGGTAAATTGCCGTATGTATGTAAGCTTTCCTGAAATTGAATTTGAGCAATTTCAAAAAATTATGCCTTCTATTCGTTTGATTGATGGCGTACATGATGTTCGCACAACCGCCTTTTTACCCTCTGAGCGAGAGCATAACGAATTAAATACACTGCTGCGTGCACTTCCCGATGGCGTTATCTCGATTGACGCAAAAGGGTGGGTACGTTTGTGTAACGACGCTGCCTGTAAAGACCTACAGTTGAGCGAAAAAGAAGTGGTAGGGGCCAATATTAATAACCTACTAAAAGGGTTTAACTTTACGCGTTGGTTAGAAGGCAAAGAAGTACTTGGACAAACAACCCGGGTAGATGTTGCCGGTGAAGACTTTATTGCCGATATTTTACCGATTGCCGTCCCGCAAGGTGGTGAAGGTGACGTGTTAGCTGGTGCGGTTATAAATATAAAATCGCAAAGCCGCCTTGGTCAGCAGGTCAGTGCCTTTAGACGTTACGGGCAAGAAAGCTTTGCAACTATTCACAACTTTAGTACTGCTATGCGCCGTGTAGTGCGCGAAGCACGAAAAATGTCGCAGCTAGAAGCCCCCATTTTAATAACCGGAGAAACTGGCACAGGTAAAGAGCTCCTTGCTCGTGCGTGCCACTATGCCTCTAATCGTTCGGTTAAGCCGTTTATTGCACTTTCGTGCGCATCTTTGCCCGATGATGTGGCTGAATCTGAATTATTTGGTTACGCCGGATATGAAGAAAACACCGCACCTAAACGCGGGGTCCTAGAGCAAGCAGATGGCGGTACTGTGTTTTTAGATGAAGTTGGCGAAATGTCTACACAGCTACAAACAAAGCTGCTGCGCTTTTTGCAAGACGGCACATTTAGAAAAGTGGGCGACGAAAACGAAGTAAAAGTAAACGTGCGTATAATTGCAGCCACACAAAAAGATTTACCCGCGATGGTGCAAGAGGGCGTATTTAGAGAAGACTTATACTATCGAATTAATGTACTCACATTAGAGATTGCACCACTGAGAGACCGTAAAGCTGATGTGGGCCCATTAGCCGAGCACTTTATTCAAAAGTACGCACAGCAAAACGGCCACGCAATTCCGCTTTTATCACAAGAGTGCTTACGCTTTTTACAAGAGTACCCGTGGCCAGGTAATGTGCGCCAGCTAGAAAATGCAATTTATCGGGCGGTGTCGTTACTTGATGATAGCGAGCTACGTGTAGAGCATTTGCAATTGCCCACCTTTACCCACGATTTAGGCTACTTAGAGTCAGATTTTGAAGGGTCGTTAGATCAAGCTGTAAAACGTTTTGAAGCAACCTTGCTACGCAAATTGTATCCGGCTTACCCAAGCTCAAGACAATTAGCTAAGCGTTTAGGGCTTAGCCACACTGCAGTGGCAAATAAACTACGAGATTACGGTATTAATCGCAAAACTGTTAAAGTTTAATAGCCGCTTTACTGGGCACTAGCTCTTAGTGCCCATGTTTTTAGTAACCCCATCAATGGCGATAGTTTCTATGCCATTTTCATCAAAATTAATCACTATGCTTGCGTTATTACGAGTAAAAAAGTAACTGCGGCCATTCAGCTCAATCACGTAATTGCCTTTTACGGGGTCTTTAAATTGCTGCTTTTTCAAACTGACAGTATGTTTACCTATTTGCCAATCAAACGCTTCAATAAAGCCATTATTAAACTCTTGTACCCACACTTGGCTATCGTCTTTAGCTAAAGTGATTGCTACCGAGTATGAGTTAGGTAATTGCGACATATCGTAGCTTTTGCTACCTATCGAAAATTTACCAAGCTGCTGCTGCCATGCAAAGCCAAAATTAAAGGTTTTTTCTATACCTGTTGGGTAAGTTACCGTACCTGGGCCTTTAATTGTAAAATCGGCCAGTGCGCTGGTGCTAATGCATAATAAACTGGTTGTGAAAAGTGTCGCTAATTTATATTTCATACTATGACTTTTTTATATTTATAATTTGAGATTAAAACAGAACATTCGCCTTAACAAGTGGCTATGTTACACTGAGTTAACTTTATACTGGTAAGACCTTCTCGTGAACTTATATATTAGACTTCTTTTATTATTTTTTAAAATTAAGCGCAACCGCGACTACCAACAGTTACTTGATACTGTCGATATTGATTACAAAGCGCTGCCAACAGACTGCGATATAAACCTGCATCTAACAAACTCGCGTTATTTGGCTATGATGGACTTGTCACGCACTTGGATGATTGAGCGAATTGGTCTATTAAAACAAGTAATGAAGCGCCGTTGGTTTCCTATTGTTAATGCTACAGCCATTACTTATATTCGCGATATTAAACCTATGCAGCGTTATACCATTAGTACCAAGCTGGTGGGGTGGGATCATAAATATTTTTACATTGAACAAAAGTTTCATTCTGCGCGTGGCCTGCACGCTATAGCGTATGTGCGCGGTGTGTTTAAAAACAAAAAAGGCATTGTGAGTATTGAAGAAATGCTTGAAGTAGCCGAGTTTGATGGTGTAGCGCCTATTTTACCAAGCGAAATTATGCACTGGAAAGAAATGCTTGAGCAAAAAAAGGTGAATAACCTTCCTAAATAATTTCATAAAATAAGGCCTTACGGCCTTAAACACATAGAACATAGGCGCTGCAAACTTAATTAAAAGCTGTACCTTACACCAAACATGGCAACGACTGGGTCAAGCTCAACGGTTGATGTAAGGGCTTTTGCACCGTTTGCATACACTGTGGCATCGGTATCTATATCAATCATTGATACCATGGCATGTAGCCCCCAATGTTGATCGATTTTATAGTTAGCGCCTACTTGTGCAATAAAGCCAAACGAATCATCGAGTTTTACTTCAACATCATCAGTGCCTAGGGTTGCTTTTAGCGCTTGAGAAGGCTGCTCGTCAAAAAAGGTGGTGTAATTTAACCCTACACCAATAAACGGGCGTAGCGCGTAACTTGTATCTAAAAAGTGGTATTGCGCAACCAATGATGGCGGAAGCTGTTTGATGTCGGCAATTTTATTGCCAGCTAACCCACCCGCGCCATTTACATCGTGCGAAAACGGCGTAGCGGCAATAAGCTCTACCACCCACTTATCGTTAAATGCATAATCGATTGTAATACCTAGCTGCGTGTCAGAGTCGCCTTTTAGACCCAGGGTTGGCGCTTCGTTAATTGCCGAGCTGCTGTTATCTGGATTTACATTAATAGCGCCAACATTAACGCTAAGGTTAGCGTGTGCCGCAGGGGTAATAGCAAGTAAAGAGGTAAGTAATGCAATGCTGATTTGGGTTTTCATGTTGTGCTCCAATAACTACTTTTTGATTGACGCTATTATTACAATCTCCGAGCGTTGAAAACCTGTTCTAGATCAAAGTTTCAAAAATGTTTGAAGTATGTGAACCCTTTTCTTGATTTAGATTAAAGTCAGTGCAAAAAGTATTTTAATTAATTGACGCAGTTATATATTTAACGGTCATCGCACTGTATTAACTTTGCCATTATTTGGTCATATTCTCGCGCTTTAATAATCTCTCTTATGGTTATTGAGTGTGTTGTTATGTCTGTTGCAAAAGTATCGCAAAACAGTGTAAGTAAGCCTTTAAGCGCGGTGGTAAAAAATACGCAAACGCTTATTAGGTTTGAGTCTGTAACGCCTAATCAAGGCGGTGCCATAGATTGGCTTAGCAATGAGCTAACTGCGCTTGGTTTTAACTGTGAGCAGTTTATTTGTGAAGGCGTTACCAATTTAATTGCCTACGTTAGTTTTGAACAAGAAGGACCATGTGTTGCGTTTTCTGGGCATATTGATGTTGTGCCCGCCGAGTCGGGCAACTGGCTAAGCCCGCCTTTTGCCGGCAATATTATTAATAATGCCGTGTATGGTCGCGGCGCTGCCGATATGAAAGGCGGTGTGGCGGCTATGCTTGGTGCTACTAAGGCACTATTAAAAGAGACTAAAAGTAAAAAAGGGCGTTTTTACTGGCTTATTACCTCCGATGAGGAAGGAGAGGCCGAATTTGGCTCAGAGGTAATAGCCGCGCATTTAGCAAAAAATAATATACAACTTGATGGCTGTATTGTTGGTGAGCCGACAAGCTCTACACACGTAGGCGATACAATTAAAAATGGTCGCCGAGGCGCTATTTCTTCTCGTATAAAAGTACACGGCAAGGCCGGACATGTTGCCTACCCACAGAACACTATAAATGCTGCGCATATTGCGGGTAATATTGTAAATTGTTTAAGTAATTTAACATGGCCTGACGATGAGCCAAGCTCTAAAACCACCTTGCAAGTGACCGGCATTAATATAAATAATGTTGTTGATAATTTAGTGCCTAGCGAGTGCGAAATTACCTTTAATGTGCGATATAGCCATGGTTATACAAGCAATGCAATAAAGCACTGTATATCAGCGGCGCTGAGTGAATACGCCCAGCACCTGGAGGTTGAATGGGAGCGAGCGTGTGAGCCCTATTATACGCCACCAACAAACGGGTGGAGTTTATTGCAGCACTTGGAGCACACCATTTATGCGCAAACAGGGAGTTACCCCATGTTAAGTACCAGTGGCGGTACTTCTGATGGCCGATTTTTTGCAAACCAGCATACCCAAGTTATTGAGTGCGGCGTTAAAAATAGTACCATTCATCAGGTAAACGAGCATGTTCCGGTTGATGATTTACTTAAAATTGAGGCCATTTACACAGATTTATTAGCGCGAATTTTTAGCCATAAATAGTAATCGCCCGATAAAAATAAACAGCGAGAATCACCTCGCTGTTTGTTTGAGTAGGGCGTGTTGATCTTTAATGATTGAGTTTGCAGCAGTATGTTTGGTTTTTAGGCAAGGCAGAGCCTATGAAGTGTGGTTATTCCCCATAAATAGGCGATAACGCAGCATAAATGCCAAACATGCGCTGCCCTTCGGGTTCTGCCTAGGGGCGAT
>NZ_DCYU01000075.1:30540-31664 GCF_002331165.1 Pseudoalteromonas sp. UBA2102 | reverse complement strand
CGCGCGTTAGTTAAATTACGTGTATTTAAGGTAGGCAAATCATCATGAATAGCTTGTGAATACCAGGGGGTAGACGCGTAATTACAGCAATTTAGCAGTATATGAAGTTATAATGCTGCGAATAAGATTAGAGTAATTACAACAATGCCGCTTTACAGCTAAATGGCTCAGCTGTTTAAATACAGCGCTGGCCGAGCAAGCCAATTTAAAGCATCTCATTATAAGGTTTTAGTTAAGGAGCGATTTTGAAAGCCACTTTATACACCCTCGTTGCATTAATAGCCTTTGCGGCAAATTCTTTACTTTGCCGTATGGCGTTAGCGCAAGGTTATATTGATGCGTGGAATTTTACAATTATCAGGCTCGTAAGTGGTGCCGTGTGTTTAGGCTTAATTATGGCTGTATATACGTATAACCTTAAGCGTAAGGGCGCGCTTAATGACGCTATTTTAAGTGATACCGGAAGTTGGCGAAGCAGTATTAGTTTATTGGTATATGCACTTTGTTTTTCTATTGCTTATATAGAGCTAGATACAGGCACCGGTGCGCTTATTTTATTTTCAGCGGTGCAACTTACCATGATTGGTTGGGGCATATATAAAAAAGAGCAGCTAAGTAAATTGCAGTGGGGGGCTTTTTTTGTCGCGTTAGCTGGGTTTGTGTATTTAATGTTGCCCTCTGCCGCTGTGCCTTCTTTGTTAGGGGCATCGCTTATGGCGTTAAGTGGCGTTGCATGGGGCGTTTACAGTATACGCGGTAAAGCGTGTGTATCGCCGCTGCGTACCACCGCCTTTAACTTTATTAGAAGCTTAGTGGCTATTCCTGTTTTATTACTTGTAGCAATAGGCTATTTAAAAACAGTAAGTATGCAAGGGGTGTTACTAGCGTGCGCCTCGGGCGCCATTGCATCAGGCATTGGTTACAGTATTTGGTATGTGGCCATGCCGCTACTAAAAAGCACGCAAGCGGCGGTTGTACAGTTATGTGTGCCTGTACTAGCTGCTATTGCAGGTATGTTGTTTTTATCTGAGCAGGTAACAGTGGAGTTTATTATTGCAAGCTCACTAATACTTGGCTCGGTATTGGTGTTTATATTAAATAAGCATACAGCGCGGTAATGCCAA
>NZ_DCYU01000075.1:0-30183 GCF_002331165.1 Pseudoalteromonas sp. UBA2102 | reverse complement strand
AAAAGCCCGCTATTAAGGCGGGCTTACATTTGTTATAAAACGTTTATATAGCGCGGGTAAATTATCTAAAATAGCTGACTTACCCTCTAAATCGCTGTTGCTTATACATTCGTAAAGCATCGCTTCACTCAATGTGTTTACTAACCGCTGAGATTGCTTAATATGGCTAATATGCCAAAGTTCAGGTGCTACGCCGCCTAAATCCTGTTTGTAGGGGCGATAAAAACCATATTTAGCTAGATTTTTATCAAGCCACTGGCTGAGTGGCGCAAATGGCCCCCCATGTTGGTATTCATCAGGGGTAAGTTGCAGCTTATATTCATCGCTAATTGCAGCGGTATCATACACATCAAGGTCGGTTCCTAAATGATGCCGACTAGCCCCTGGCATGGCAGAGTAGAGCATAATAGCCGTGCATTTTTCCAACTCATTTAGTTGGCTTAAATCCACTATCTGTTGCTGTTTATTAAAAACAGGGCGTATACCTAAAAACTTGTTATTCCAAATCATGGCTTGGCGATTAAAATCGCGAAAACTTGAGGCAATAGTCAACTCAAAACCAGCATTTTTAGCGCCATTTTGCAGGGCTATAAAGTCATCAATAATATCAGTATGTAACCGATGCGATTGAATCTCAGTGAGGTGTGTATCACTTTGTCCAGTGATACACATTGCTAATGTATTGGTATCGAGTGCCATTAGGTTAACAATTGTTCTAAAATTTGCTCGTAAATATCAGCTAAAGCGATTAAATCATCGGTGCTTACACATTCATCTACTTTATGAATAGTGGCGTTACGCGGGCCTAGTTCAATCACTTTTGCGCCTGTTTGCGCTATAAAGCGCCCATCTGACGTACCCCCGGTGGTTTCGAGGTTAGTAGTTAACCCCGTGACAGATTTAATCGCATTTACGGTGGCATCAACTAACGGGCCATGCTCGGTAATAAACGGCAAGCCATTTACTATCCAGCTTAATTCGTAGTTTAAGTCATGCGTTTGTAAAATAGCATTAACCCGTTCTTGTAATTGCTGATGAGTTACTTCGGTACTAAATCTAAAATTAAATTGCACTTCAAGCTCGCCCGGTATGACATTACCGGCCCCCGTGCCACCATTTATATTTGATACCTGGAAGCTGGTTGCAGGGAAAAATTCATTGCCGTTGTCCCACACGGTTTGGCTCAGTTCAGTAATGGCCGGTGCAGCCAAATGAATTGGGTTTTGTGCTAAGTGGGGGTAGGCTACATGGCCTTGCACACCTTTTACTTTTAAAAAGCCAGTAAGGGAGCCACGACGGCCATTTTTCACTACATCACCGAGTACATCTCGCGATGAAGGCTCACCCACTAAGCACATATCAATTTTTTCGCCGCGTGCTTCAAGCGTGTCTATTACTTTGGTTGTGCCGTTGATAAAGGGGCCTTCTTCATCGGAGGTAATTAAAAATGAGATAGAGCCTTTATGATCAGGATTTTTAGCCACAAAGCGCTCAGTAGCAACAAGCATTGCCGCCAGAGAGCCCTTCATATCAGCTGCGCCTCGGCCATGCAGCAAACCATCTTCAATTAAGCCTGAAAATGGCGGGTGCTGCCAGTTTTGTGCAGGTCCTGTAGGGACTACATCGGTATGCCCTGCAAAACAAAAGTGTGGCGACTCATTTCCTTTTCGGGCCCATGTATTGAGTGTATCGGTAAAAAATAACGACTCAATATTAAAGCCTAGGGCTTTTAAACGCTCGTTCATCATTGATTGGCAACCCGCATCTTCAGGGGTTACCGACTCGCGCTGAATAAGCGCTTGTGCAAGTGCAATTACTTCATGTGTCATTATTTAAATATCTCATCGTATTGCGCAGCTTTAAAGCCTAAGTGGTAGCTGTTGTTATTTACAAGCACTGGGCGCTTGATCATAGCTGGTTGCTCTACAAGTAATGTTATAGCAGTGTCTTTGCTTAGGTTTTGCTTTTGCTCATCAGCGAGTGCGCGATAGGTTGTACCACGCTTATTAACTAACTGTTCCCAGTCAATATGCTCAGCAAATTCGCTTACAAGCTGCTCGTTTACACCGTCTTTTCGGTAATCGTGAAAGGTAAAATCTATGTTGTTGTCGGCGAGGTATTTTTTGGCTTTTTTAATGGTGTCGCAATTACTAATGCCGTAAAGAGTGATCATAGGTTTAGTTCTTCTTAATAATAGTTAAAAGGGGGTCTACACCCGCATTTACTTGCGTGTGTGAATAATGAAAAGTGCCTAAGTTATGGCCATTTAATAGCACCAAGCTGGCTAGTAAGGGCGATTTAAGTTCGCGTAAATCAAAGTAAGCTAAGCGCTGCCCTTTGCTTATTTTGCTGCCATTTAGCTGTGCAATATGTGTGTGTGTAATAGGCTGCTGCGCCGGTAGTGACAAGTTAATGAGAACCTTTAAACCGTTATTTGCTTGGAGAATAAATTCACATCCTGCATTTTTAACCTGCACTAAAGTGCCATCAAAGGGCGCTAAAATTTTGTGATTACTTAATGCAACCAACATAGTTGGCCCAAGGGTAGAAAATTTAAAAAAGGGCTCAGGGTGTTGGTTTAAATCAATGACTTTGCCGCTAAAGGGGCTGGTAATTTTTAATGCGCTGGCGGGGAGCTTATTTTGCGCTAAAAACTCGATAGAGGCTGCTCTCATTTATTGATCTACTACTAAATTGTAGCCATCGTTTTTAAGTGCAGTGATGGCTTGCTGCGCAGTGTGTTTTTTTACCAAAATATAATCTGTGTCGTAGGTTGAGATAGAAAAAATAGAAATATTAGCCTTTGCAAGCACGCCAGATATATTGGCCATAATCCCCGTTAAAGAAAACCCCAACGGGCCAACCACTTCAAGTGCTTGCCAATCAGGCTCTGTATCTAAACACTCAATAGCAAAATGACTAGGGCAAACAATAGAAAGCTCATCGTGAGTTTTAGAAATAAAAAATAGGGGTAATTTTAATAGCGCTACAGGAATGTCTGCATCCACTTCTAAACTATGAATTGACAACAGCGTGCTGTGTAATTGTAATGTTTGTTTTGACATTAATAACCTGCAAACAGCGTATAGAGTCAGTTAATAGTATAGATTATTGGCTTTAAATTAAAGGTGTAACAGCCACTAAAATAAAGGCTGTGTGACTGTGGGTAATAAGGATTTAAAACTTACCCACAATTTCTGTGGATAAGTATGGGAATTGGTAGGTATAAATAGCCTAACTAACTAATTAATAAGTAAATATTAGCTAGGCTATAAAAAGCACTAGTTTAATTTAGGCGTTTTCGAGCGCTTCAACTTGAGCTGCTTGAATAGCTGTAAGTGCAATGGTGTACACTATGTCATCGACTAATGCGCCACGGCTTAAATCGTTAACGGGCTTTCGCATACCTTGTAACATAGGCCCTATGCTGATTAGATCGGCACTACGTTGTACGGCTTTGTAGGTTGTGTTACCGGTATTAAGGTCTGGGAAAATAAATACCGTAGCTTTACCGGCTACTGGGCTATTGGGTGCTTTTTTAAGAGCAACATTTTCCATAATCGCAGCGTCGTATTGCAATGGCCCATCAATAATTAAATCTGGACGTTTTTGTTGAGCAATTTGCGTGGCTTCACGCACTTTTTCAACATCGGCGCCAGAGCCAGAAGTACCTGTGCTGTAGCTTATCATGGCAACACGTGGCTCTATGCCAAACGCAGCTGCAGAATCGGCTGACTGAATAGCGATATCTGCTAATTGTTCTGCATTAGGGTCAGGGTTAATTGCACAGTCGCCGTATACCAGTACTTGGTCGGGCAGCAGCATAAAAAACACAGACGATACAAGTGATGACCCTGGAGCGGTTTTAATTAGCTGTAGCGGTGGGCGAATTGTATTAGCTGTTGTGTTAACAGCGCCAGATACTAAGCCATCGACTTTACCTTGCTCAAGCATCATAGTGCCCAGTACAACATTATCTTGTAATTGCTCTTGTGCTACGACTTCTGTTAAGCCTTTGCTTTTACGAATTTCGACCATAGGTGCAACATAGTCGTTAATCACCGATTTTGGCTCAACAATACTTACATGTTCGTTAAGCTCAATACCTTGTTGCTCGGCAATACGCATTATTTCATCGCGATCGCCAAGTAATACTGTTTTTGCAATACCACGTTGTCCACAAATAGCCGCGGCTTTAATAGTACGCGGCTCATTTCCTTCAGGAAGTACCACTGTTTTAGCCGCTTTACGGGCTTTATCTGTAAGTAAATAACGAAACGCAGGAGGAGAGAGCTTACGTGTTTTGCCAACATTTTTTGCAAGCGTATCGAGCCAATCAGAATCGATATATTCTGCGTTGTGATCTTTTACTTTTTCAATACGTTGGTCATCATCGCTTGGTACTTCCATATTAAAATTATGCAGTAGTAATGATGTACGCCAAGTATCTGCCTCTGTGGCTAAAATAGGCAAGCCTGTTTGCATTGCTTGTTCACACAGCGCCATTATACGCGGCTCTGGTTCAAAGCCACCGGTAAGTAAAATAGCACCAATTTTAGTGCCGTTCATGGCCGACAAACACGCAGCGACTAAAATATCTGAACGGTCGCCTGGGGTGACTAATAATGCGCCCGGTGTAAAGTGGTTCAAAATGTTTGATACGGTACGCGCACAAAACGTAATACGGCGTAAGCGACGGTGTAGCATGTCGCCTTCGTTAATTATGGTGGCTTTTAAATACGCGCTTAAATCTTTAACGCGCGGCGCAACTAAATCAAAGTCCCACGGGATGGCCCCTAACAGCATAAATGGGTTTTTTCTAAAAATAGGTAAAGAAGCTAAACGGTTTAATTCGTTATCGAGCTCTTCAGCTTTGTATGAATCGACCAAATCAGCGCGGGCGCGGCCTTCTTCATCAAGCGGGGCATTCACTTTGTTAAAAATACAGCCTAAAACACGCGGGTGATCAATGCCACCATAATACCCAGCAGCAATTTCTAAACGGTCTTCAATTTGCGTAATGGTGTAATTACCAGGGGTTAATACAAATACTATATCGGCACCCAGAGTTTGGGCTATTTCGCGGTTTACACGCCCTGCATAAGGTTGGCGGCGAGTAGGCACCATACCTTCAATAATAGCCACTTCGTCATCGTTAATTTTACTTTCAAAGCGCTCTACTATTTCTTCAAGTAAATCATCGCCTTTACCATCGCCAATCATTTGCTCTGCATAGTTTAATGCAAAGGGAGTTGGTGGGGTAATTGATGAGCCTTGCATAATAATTTGAGTCGACTTTTCAGGGCCTGTTTCACCCGTACGTGGTTGGGCAATTGGCTTGAAAAAGTTAACTTTCACGGTTTTTTGCTCAAGCGCACGCACTAACCCGACAGAAACAGATGTTAAACCAACACCCGTAGAAACCGGAATTAACATAATACGACGTGCCATAATTAAAGCTCCTTCACAATGTTAGCGGCATCAAGGGCAATTACCCATTCTTCATTAGTTGGCATTACAACCGCTTTAGTGGTCGCGTTGTCAGAGCTAATAATGCCTTCATTACCAAATCGCGCATCTAAGTTGGCTTGTTTATCGCAATCTAAGCCTAAAAACGCCAGTTGTGTGATTACTTTTTCGCGGATAATATCTGAGTTTTCGCCTATACCACCGGTAAAAATAAGCGCATCTAACTGCTGTAATGGCACCATGTAGGCGGCAATTTGTTTAGCAAGGCGGTAGCAAAAAATATCAAGTGCAAGGGCGGCTTTTTCATGGCCAGCTACAGCGGCTTCTTCTATGGTTCTGCAGTCGTTAGACAGTTCACTAATACCTAACAAACCACTTTCTTTATTAAGTAAGTTGTCGATTTGTTTTGCATCGTAATTAAGTTGTGTTGTTAAAAAGTTAAATAAACCAGGGTCGATATCACCACTGCGGGTGCCCATTACTAACCCAGCAAGCGGGGTTAAGCCCATGCTAGTATCTACACTTTTACCGCCTTTAATTGCACACACAGAACAACCATTACCTAAATGCGCACTAATAAAATTGCTTTGCTCAACAGGCTTATTAATTAATTTAGCGGTTTGGCCTGCTACATAATAGTGGCTTGTGCCGTGCATACCGTAACGGCGAACACCGTGCTCTGTGTATAGCTTGTAAGGGAGTGCATATAAGTAGGCTACTTTATCCATGGTTTGATGAAATGCAGTGTCAAAAACAGCAACCTGTGGCAAACCAGCAAACGAAGCCTGCGCTGATGAAATACCCAGTAAGTTTGCATGGCCATGTAAAGGGGCAAGGCTTGAAGCATCTGAAATACCCGCTATGACTTTTTCATCTACTAATGCAGATTGAGTAAAGTGCTCACCACCGTGTACAACACGATGGCCTACGGCAATTAAATGCTCATCTAAGTGGTGATCTTTAATTAGGCTCACAAGCGTATTAATTGCTTCACCATGCGCTTGATTAGCAGCTAAGGTGATAACGGTTTTATCACCTTGGTATTTATATTTAATAGATGGATTTTCTGAACCTAGGCGTTCAGCTAAGCCCGAAATAATTTCATGCCCGTTATCAGCATCAATAATGGCAAATTTTAAACTCGAACTACCACAGTTTAATACTAAAACGTGTTGTGATTTAGAGGGCGTAGTTGGCATAGATACAGTTTCCATAAACAATAAATTTAGTAAGTGTACGTTAAGATATGAACAATACACTTAAGGTGCAAATTAAAGGTAAACTTAGCCACCATATAGGTGATAAAAAAGCGACTAAAGTCTAATTTATAAGATGAGTATTTTAACCCAGTTAATAAATTTAGTTTAGTGTTTAGTTGCTTATATATACAAAAACAATAACTTTTACTGCTAAAGTGTGAAGCTATTTATTTGTGTTACACTTACAGGCAGTGGCAAGCAGGCGCTACGGGTTTAAAAGTTTAGATGTGAGGAGTCATGATGCAAAAAAGTGTGATGTCACAATTACAAACGGGTAGGTTATATGCAAAAAAATGGCCTATGCGTAAAGAGTTAGCACCGTTGTTTAACGAATTTAAAGTAATTAAGGCAACCGAGCTGGCAATTACTGTAATGCCAATATTAGCCATGCTTACGTTATTTTTTCAGCTTAACTATTTAGGCCCCGATTTTTTACCGCAAGCGATTGCCAGTGCATTGTTTTTTTTATCGTTGCCGTTGCAAGGCTTGTTTTGGTTAGGTAAGCGAGCCGAAACACCATTAGAACCGAGCATGCAAAAATGGTACAACGAGTTATATACCAAAATGGTGGCAAATGGCTACCAAGCCCAAATAAGCGAAAACAAGCCCCGTTATATGGAGCTTGCACACTTATTAAAAGACATGTTTGATAAAATGGATAAAGCGTTTACTAAAGAGCAATTTTAGAGCGCATTTAATTATAAGTGTATGAGCAGAGCGCACGCTTTGCTCCATTTATTTATAACACTCCCTCTGGCATATGAGCTAACTCAATTTACCCTATCAGTAATTTCCTCACAAACACTCGTTATTAAAACATCAATCGGCTTTACTAAACTCGGTAATGTAAAACGATAGGGTGACGCTTTGGGCGCCTTTTTCTTCAAGAGTTTGCCAATGTTCAGGTCTAAATTTCCACGCAAATGGTGTCATCATTATTAAATTTTTAATATCTGAAAAATTAAGCGTAACCTGCTCTGTAATGAGCTTTTGATCTGCTTTTATAAAGCCGCTTGGCGTGTCAATTTCAGTGTGTTTTGCTACATCTGCATAAATATATTCTTTAAGCTCTTTTAAATGCCACGGCCCAGGGCTTGCAACTACTAATGTGGCATTTGGCGCTGCTAAACGCGCCAGCTCTTGCTCAAACAAAGGCGCAAAAACACTCAGTAATACGTCAGCAGTGCCTGACTTAAAAGGCGCTTGGCTAATTGATGCAACGCTAAAATGACATTGTGGGTATCGCTTTGCTGCATATTTTACGGCTGATTTAGAAATATCGACGCCGTATACCTGCGCCTCTATTTTATCGGCAATGGCATGAGTATAAAATCCTTCGCCGCAGCCTAAATCTATTAGTACGCTTGGTTTACGCTCACTAATCATATTACTTAATGCGCGCTGTAAAAATGCGTAAAAGCCTTGCTCTAAAAAAGCACGCCTTGCTTGTACCATTTCGAGAGAATCACCCGGTTGCTTTGAGTTTTTGTGTTGCACCGGTAATAAATTTACATAGCCTTCTTTGGCAAAGTCGAAGGTGTGATTATTGTCACATCGAAGTGATGAATTATGTTTTAAAAGTGCGTGGTTACATAAAGGGCATTGGTATTGCAGACTCATGAGTCTAGGTAGTCCTTATCATAAAAAGTTTTGACCCAGTGTGGCCGATAAGTGATCAAAAGCGTAATGGCCATACCGTTAAGCATTGCCTCAGGAAACCAAATGATAGCACTTAGGTATACGTAATTATCTGCCAATTCTTGCCAATTATATTGCCCTATAAGCAAATAAAACAAAGCCCCTAAGCTTATTTTTAGACATGCAATAAAGCCTGCCAATATAAAAGAGCATACAAAAATATAAACAAAAAAGTGACGCGGTAAATACTGATAACTCATTATAAAGCCAAGGTAGCTTAATAATGTAGGAATAAATGCACCAAACAGTATTTGCATGGGCAAAAGGTTAAGATCAATGTTTGCAAAAGCCGCCAATAGGGCACTGGCCAGCAGGCTACTTAAAATAGCAAGGCGCCACCCTAAAATTAGCGTTGCGGCAGTTACACCTAAAATGTGTAAATCAAGACCGCTTAAAATACCCGCTTTAATTTGCCATAACATGGCAAACACTAACGCACACGCAAGTACCCCTATTTGCCGTGCAGGCGTTTTATAAAGTGCTTTATAGGTATTTTTTTCTACGCTTATAAAGGTAATAATTAAAACAAGGGCCCAAAGTAGCCCTTGTATTTCAAGCGTTAACATAGCAATTATTTAAAAGTTGACCAAATAGGGGCATGGTCAGAGGGCTTTTCTATGCCGCGTAATTCGTAATCTATGCCGGTATCAATACAGCGCTCGGCAAGGGCATGGGTAGCAAGTACAACATCAATACGTAGGCCACGATTATCCACAAACCCTTTAGAGCGATAATCAAACCACGAATATTTGTCGCTTGTATCAGGGTTTTGCTCTCTGAAGGTATCTTTAAAGCCCCAATTTAATAATTTAGCAAGCCATTCGCGCTCCTCTGGTTGAAACGAGCACTTACCTGTTTTAAGCCAGCGTTTAGCGTTTACTTCACCAATACCAATATCTAAGTCGGTAGGCGAAATATTGATATCGCCCATAACAATAACGTCTTCATCGGGCGTGTGGTTTGTTTCTAAATGGGTCATTAAATCTTTGTAAAACTGGCGCTTATAAGGGAATTTTGTTTCGTGATTTATATTATCGCCTTGTGGGAAATAACCATTCATTACCGTTAGGTCGCGGCCATTTTCTTGCTCAACTGTCACACTTATCATGCGTTTTTGTGCTTCTTCAGTGTCGCTGGCAAAACCTTTTAAGACCGATTTAGGCTCATTTTTGCATAACATTGCCACACCATAGTGCGCTTTTTGACCATGAAAATAAACGTGGTAACCCATTTTTTGTACGTCCTCGAGAGGGAACGCCTCATCATGAACTTTAATTTCTTGCAAACCAATAATGTCTGGCTGGTGTTTATCTATAATTGCTTGTAACTGGTGTAAGCGAGCTCGCAGACCATTGATATTGAAAGAAATAACCTTCATAAAATTTACCTTTAATTAGACTCTGTTTTTATAACTAAATTGTATCAGTAAATAAGCCTACATAACATGATCGAAATGAGAAAATAGCTGCGCAAATGTTGATCAATTGGTGCGTAAAGTTTAAACATTGTAAATGCTTTATTAATTATTTAAATAAATAAAAAATTCAATTGATCTCGTAATTATTGAATATATAATGCGCAAAAATTACTTGTTTAGTCGTTCAAATAGGATCTCTCTCATGAAAACACAATTACTTTTAGCTACTGCTTTATTAGCCTCTGCGTCTGTATCAGCAAAAAGCAACACTTACTTTAGCCAAGATAATAAACTTGAATCTAAATTATGTGTATTAAGTGCAAATGAAGGCTTCAGCGCAGCGCGTAAAGAAGCAGCACAACACGGTGTATACTTATCGCGTTTTTCTAAAAGTGTTTTATGTAATGGTCAAGATATTCGCGACATTGCTAAAAAAGTAACGTCTAACCAAGCTGCTGAATCAAAAGTTGAAGTGTTTGCAAAAGATGCACACCAAGAAACACAGTTATGTATCACAGCGTTAAAGCAAGGCCTTGCGCCTGTTCGCCAAAAAATTGGTAACTTAAACTCGTTAAAGTGTAACGGACAAAACGTAACTGAATTTGTAAAGCGTTACCAAAACGCAGCAATCTAATTGCGCGGTAACATGTAGATTAAAATAATGCCCAGTTTGTACTGGGTATTTTTTTGCAAAAATTACAAGGTATTCAGCAATCATTGCAAAGCTAAGTAATTGATTAATGTATACAAAACAAGCTAAACACACGTAACTTATTGATTGTTGGCGGCTTGTGCATTTTGGCATTGGACTTGTATTAGTTAAAGTGACATTTACTAACTACAAGGATACGTCTTATGAAAAAGTTAACACTCGCAACAACTATTTTAGCTTCGTTAAGTTTAGCCGCATGTGCCTCTAACCAAGGCCTTGAAAAAATCGATAGCGATTTTGCAAGTTTAGATAACGACAGTGATGGTTATATTTCAAAAGTAGAAGCAGATGACAATAGCATCTGGGGCCACTTTTCAAATATTGATACCAATATGGATAACGAGATCAGTCGTAAAGAATTTAACACTTACATGCAATTAAATACCGGTAAGGTAGCTACTGATAGCGAAGTAAGTGAGTCGGCATTTAAAGCTAAAATAGCTAAATTTGATAAAATCGAAAATGATTTTAGAAGTTTAGATAACGACAGAAATGGTTACATCTCAGTAGAAGAAGCTGACGATGATGATATTTCAAACCATTTTGGTTACATGGATGGCAACAATGATAAGCGCATCAGTAAAGGTGAGTTTAAAGGCTACATTAGCAAATACGGTAAAGCCGTTGCTGAAGATGATGCACTAAAGCATTATAAAAACAGCTAATATTAGCTAAATACGCTACACATAAGAGCCAGCATTAATTGCTGGCTTTTTTGTGCATTTAATTTGTTTTAAAAGCAGATATATTTTCCCCCTTTTGCGATGTTCTGTCATAATAGATGGCTACGTATTTTAAAGGGCAAAGCAAAATATTATGACGGGTCGTCGAATTAGTGATGAACAATTAATTGAGATCATTGAAGCGGCTATATTTGTCGCAGACAAACCTGTTAGCAAACGCCACTTAAAAGATACTGTACTTGCTGATTTAGCTATTTCTATGTCACGAATTAACACTGCAATAGACGCTATACATACCCACTATCAAACACGTGGCATTAAGCTAGTTGAAGTAGGCAGTGGCTATCGCTTTCAAGCGTGTAGTAGTTTAAGCCCTTGGCTTAGTAATTTATGGCAAGAACGGGCACCTAAGTACTCTCGCGCACTACTAGAAACATTGTCGTTAATTGCCTACAGGCAACCAATAACGCGTGGTGAAATAGAGCAAGTACGAGGCGTAACAACCGGATCAGCAATTATTAAAACCCTCCTTGAGCGAGAGTGGGTTAAAGTAGTAGGGCATAAAGAAGTACCTGGTAAACCAGCGCTTTATGCCACAACAAAATTATTTTTAGATTATTTTTCGTTAACCGGTTTAGATGAACTCCCTGCATTGCCAGCGCAACAGGAAAGTAAAATAAACCAGTTATTAAGTGATCCTTCTGTGAGAGAACCATCCGAATGAGTATTCAAGGTGAAAAGTTACAAAAAGTCCTAGCCCGTGCAGGGGTAGGCTCACGACGTGAAATGGAAAAATACATTGATGCAAACCGCGTTAGTGTTAATGGTAAAGTGGCTAAATTAGGTGACCGTGTTGAAGAAACAGACTTAATACGTGTTGATGGCCACAGCGTAAAAATTGAAGAAAAAGCCGACCGTATTTGTCGTGTAATTATGTACAACAAGCCAGAAGGGGAGTTAAGTACACGTAAAGACCCAGAAGGACGTCGTACTGTTTTTGACCGTTTACCACGCATAGACGGTGAGCGTTGGATTGCTGTTGGTCGTCTAGATATTAACACGGCAGGTTTAATGTTATTTACCAACGATGGTGAGTTAGCGAACCGCTTAATGCACCCAAGTTATGAAGTTGAGCGTGAATATTCAGCCCGTGTATTTGGTGAAGTGACCAATGAAACCATTAAAAACCTAACGCGTGGCGTAGAGCTTGAAGATGGTCCTGCTAAATTTTTAACGGTTAAATCTTTGGGTGGTGAAGGCATTAACCGTTGGTACAATGTAACGCTAAACGAAGGACGTAACCGCGAAGTTCGCCGCTTATGGCAATCGCAGGATGTAGAAGTATCGCGCCTTATTCGTATTCGTTATGGAAAATTAGAGCTAGATAAGCGCCTTCCCCAAGGTGGCTGGGCTGAACTTGATTTAGAAACCGTTAACTATTTACGTAAAACCGTTAAATTAGGCCGCGAAACACAAACTAAACTGTCGGTTATGCCTGAAAAACGCAAAGACAAGCGTGCTAAAATTAACCAAATTCGTAAAGCGGTTAAAAAGCATAACCAACGTGTTAAGCAAACTAAGCGTAAGTAATACCAATCCGTAATAATACTTAATCATTTTGCGGGGCTAAACGTGTCGCTACCGAGGTAAAAAAATGCTCATTTAGAACAGCTAAATAGCGAATTTTTTGCCAAGCGAACAACACGTTTTTCTAGCCTTAAAATAGATAATTTAATTAAGCGAATTGGTATAATTACCAAAAATTACCGACAAAAAAGCCGCAATGTATGCGGCTTTTTTTATAATTAAAAATGTAGTTTACTTTTTTTGTTGCGCATCGAGAGATTCACCGTTTACATCGCTCGAGTCATCACTCATTAAATATAAATACGTTGGCATTAAATCTTCTGGGGTAGCAAGCTTATCGCGATCCTCCCCTGGGTAGGCTGATGCGCGCATAGAGGTACGCGTTGCGCCAGGGTTTATACAATTTACACGGATATTGGTTTTACCTACTTCGCAGGCCCATGTTTGCATCATGCCTTCAACTGCAAATTTAGATATTGCATAAGGCCCCCAAAATTCGCGCCCTTTACGGCCAACGCTTGATGAAGTGAAAACAATAGAGGCATTTTCTGATTTACGCAGCACAGGGAATAGCGCTTTGGTGATCATTGCTTGCGCAGTAACATTCACTTTCATGATGTTTTCAAACGTAGAAGAGCAAAAGTGCTCAAGTGGCCCGAGCGAACCTAAAATACCGGCATTATTTAATAAGCCGTCTAATCGGCCAAATTGACTTTCGATTGTAGCTGCTAAATCGCGGTAGTTTTGTTTTGTTGCGCCTTTTAAGTCCATTGGCACAATAGCAGGCTGGGGGTAACCAGCATTGACAATCTCATCGTAAACGCATTCGAGCTTATTTGTAGTTTTACCAAGTAAAATAACTGTCGCGCCATGCTTTGCATAGGTAATTGCTGCTACGCGGCCAATACCATCGCCGGCACCTGTAATTAAAATTACTTTATTTTGAAGTGCATTTGGAGTTGCTTGATAAGTTTGCATATAAATACCAATTTATAAAATTTTTTTGATTTTAACATAGCAAATCGTCAAGTAATCGAATTTATTGAAAATTTAGGTGGCGGAATTATAAACTTTACGTTAAGTTTAACTGGTCTAATGTCTCATTAATAAACTGATTACATTGTTTTAACTTTACTACACTGATTAAACACACTTACTTTGAACGAACACACTATAAAAATAAAGATATGTGCGGAGCCAACAATATGAAAAAAATGCTACTCTCACTCTCGGTTACAGCTGCGTTAGCAGGTTGTGGCGGCGGAGAAACATTAGAAGATGTTAAAAACGATACTGCAACCATAATACCTAATGCCACGGTGACCTTTGACCCTGCAAATGGGGTTTTATCTGTCCCTAACGATTTATTAATGAGCGGCACTCAAGACGGCACAATTAATATTCCAGGTGAATTAGACGATGATAACGTCTCTGTGCCTCGCACTGCTTATGCAGATCCGCAATTAGCGCTAGGTGCGTTAGATGGCTGGTCATCGCAAGTGCCTTATAAAATTGATTTAACTTTCCCTACAGGCGTATCGCTTGATGAAACCTCTGCAGCGTCGCCTGGTACAGTAAGAATTTTTGAAGTGGTTATGGGCGCAAGCTTAACTGATGCAGAATGTGCTGTTGTTACAGCTGGTTCAGCGTGTAAATTGGTAGGTGAATTAACCTACGGCGTAGACTTTATTTCTCAAGCCTCTGGCGATGCAGTTGCTATTATCCCATTAAAACCTTTCACACCAGGAAGTTCATACATAAATGTATTAACCACTGGATTAAAAGACTCTCAAGGGCGTTCTATTCAGCCTTCTTCTACTTACGCTTCTGTAAGTGAAGAAGCTCCATTGATTACTGATGCTCAGCTTGGTCTTCAAGCGGCAGTAAATAGCTATGAGAATGTGGTTGTAAGCTCAGGTGATATTACAAAAGATGATATTATATTTTCTGCTGCTATGACCATTCAATCAGCAGGCCCTGTGCTTGGCACAATTAAAAACTTACTGGCAGCTAGCTTACAAAATGATGCATTACCAACACCAATGGTAAGTGTACCTGAACAAGCAATGGTAAATGTGCAGCAAGTATTTGCAGCTGCGGGTGTTAGCGTATCGGATGCGTTCTCTGGTGTGCAATATTTAAAAGGTAGCGTTATGTTACCTATGTATTTAGGCACCCCAACAGGCACTGAAATAAGCGATTTAAATGATACATATTGGCAAGGTATGTGTGACAACGCGGTAGCTGTTTTAGGTTACAAAGCTGCAGCGGGTGAGGCTTTCCCTGCAGAGCCAATTAGTGATAATGATGGGCTTTGTGCTGCGCTAAGTGACGGACAGTTGCGTGATTTAGGTTTAGACACTACGCGCCACTTAACTAAGTATAACTCAATTCCTAAAGTGCAAAGCATGGCGAATGTGCCAGTGCAAATAACCAAACCTATTTTACCGGTTATTAATTTTATTCGTGATTCACAAGGTCTTGATCCAATTGAAATGCCAGAAACTGGCTGGCCAGTTGTTATTATGCAACACGGTATAACAACCGACAAAGAAAGCATGTTGGCATTAACTGCACAACTGTCAATTCAAGGTTTTGCCACAGCGGCGATTGACCATCCTCGCCATGGTGAGCGTGGTGTAGATGTTGATGCTGATGGGACAGATGACTTTAATGCGACGACGGGCTCAGTACTAAGTTACATGAACTTAAACTCGTTGTTAGTGGCTCGTGATAGCTTGCGTCAATCATCAGCAGATTTATTAGGCTTACGCTTAGGTTTAAACTTTATTAATGATGCGACAATTAACGCACAAGATGTAACTTATGTAGGGCATTCTTTAGGATCTATTGTTGCACCTGCATTTATAGCTCAGGCTAATACTCCGCTTGCAGATACAGTTGACCCATTATTTAAGGTAAACACGGTAGCACTTGCCAGTGGCGGTGGCGGTATAGCAAGCTTTTTACTTGAATCGGCTGCGTTTGGGCCATTTATTCAAGGCTCTGTATTATCGCAAGCTGGTACAGCAGAGTCGCAAGAGTTTAACGAGTTTTTACAAGCAGATGCTATTTCAAACTGTGGTACATTATTACCAGATATGGAAGCGTTTTTAACTTGTGGCTATCAGGCGTATGTAACCTCACTTACTACGGCAGGGGAAACTACAAAACTTGCTAACATTCAAGCGGTAATGACCGAGTTTGCTTTTGCAGCGCAAACCGCACTTGATAGCGGAGACCCAACAAATTACGCAGCAGCGGTAAATGCATTAGGTACCCCTGTATACACTAATGTAGTTGTAGGCGATGGCGCAGATAACAAACCAGACCAAGTTATTCCGCCAGCGGCAGCAAATAACCCTATATCGGGCACAATTCCGTTAGCAACATTAATGGGGCTTGAAACAGTAAGCACTTCACAAGCACTAAGTGAAACCCCGGCGAGTTATTTGGTGAAATTTACAAAAGGGCACCATGGCTCAATTTTAACGCCAGCACAAGACGACGCCCAAGCGGCAACTGTTGAGGGCAGTGCAGCAGCAAACGCTGAAATGCAGCTCCAAGTAGCTACTTATTTAGCTGCACGCGGGCGTATGTTATTAGTCAGTAACCCAGAGGTTGTGACTGATTAATCAGCAAATACCTTATTAACCTTGAAAAGCCACTGTTTAGTGGCTTTTTTTTGTTATAAAGCATGATAAATTAGCTTAAATTTATAAATGGAGAGACCAGTTGGAATTTTTATACGAATACGGTTTGTTTTTTGCTAAAACGGTTACCTTTGTTATTGCTATTGCAATTATTTTAACCCTTATTGTGGGTTCAGCAGTAAAACCTAAAGCTAAAAAAGGAGCCATAGAAATAGACGATTTGTCTGAGCAACTAGATGACTTAAAACACAGTTTTTTAGAGAATACTTTAACTAAAAAAGAGTTAAAGGCGCATCATAAAGCGCAAAAAGTCGAGTCTAAAAAAGCGGCAAATGATGAGCCGAAGCCACGCCTATATGTTATTGATTTTATAGGTAGTATGGACGCTCATGAAGTTGAAAGCCTACGCGAAGAAGTGACCGCAATTATTGCCATTGCTAATCCTGAGAAAGATAAAGTATTAGTTCGCTTAGAAAGTGGGGGCGGCGTGGTGCATGGCTATGGTTTAGCTGCATCGCAATTACAGCGTTTTAAAACTGCAGGTATTAAGCTTTCGGTTTCTATTGATAAAGTAGCAGCGAGTGGCGGTTACATGATGGCCTGTGTGGCCGATGAAATATTAGCGGCTCCTTTTGCTATAGTTGGCTCTATTGGTGTAATTGCACAAATACCTAACTTTAATAAAATTTTAAAGAAAAACGATGTAGAGTTTGAGCAAATTACTGCAGGCGAATTTAAACGTACGTTAACCTTGTTCGGCGAAAACACAGATAAAGCCCGCGAAAAGTTTCGTGATGAAATAGAGCAAACACATGGTTTGTTTAAAGAGTTTGTAAGCAGCCAACGGCCAACACTTAATATTGATAATGTGGCAACGGGCGAGCACTGGTTTGCAACACAAGCAATTGAAAAGGGCTTAGTTGATGTAATTAAAACCAGTGATGATGCGTTATTAGAGCAACAAGCTGAGCGTCAAATATACAAAGTAAAATACAAAATTAAGAAAGGATTAAGTGATAAGTTAGCAATTGGGCTTAGTAGCTCTGTAAATAAAGCAGGCGTTAATTTAATGTCGCGTTTTAAAGCAATGAACCCATAAAACGTTATTATGGGTAATAAAAAACCCTTGCTTAGCAAGGGTTTTTTTATGGGCTTAAATAATTACTCAGTAGATTTGTGGTAATCTTCTAAGTCTTTAGCTGCGTTCGGGTCGTTAAATATTGTTTCATCTAATTGACCTTCTGACTTAGCAACGACACAAGTTACCATACAGTCACCCGTTATATTAACGGCTGTGCGCGTCATATCGAGTAATCTGTCAACACCAATAATAATTGCAATCCCTTCTACTGGTAAACCTACTTGGTTAAGTACCATTGCAAGCATGATTAAACCCACACCAGGCACGCCCGCAGTGCCTACCGAGGCAAGCGTTGCGGTTAGAATAACCATTAAGTAATCAGAAATCGTTAAATCAACAGCAAACACTTGTGCAATAAATACTGTTGCCACGCCTTGCATAATGGCTGTGCCATCCATGTTAATGGTAGCGCCTAGCGGAATAGTAAAAGAGGCAACCGAGTTATTAGCGCCGAGTTTTTTGGTCGCAGTTTCAAGTGTAATAGGCATAGTTGCGCTTGAGCTTGAAGTGCTAAAACCAAATAAACACGCATGTTTCATTTTAGCTAAAAAGGTAAGCGGGTTAAGGCCTGTTAATACTTTTAAAATAATACTGTAATTAATAAACGCGTGAATTAATAACGCCGCCACTACTACAAGGAAGTACTTAGCTAGGCTGAGTATTAATCCCATTTCGATAGTGGTAAAAAGTTTAGCCATTAAAAAGAACACACCGTAAGGCGCAATGTTCATTAGTAGCGTTACTAGTTTTAAAATAACCGTGTTTAAATCTTCAAATACTGCGGCTACGCGTTTACCTGCTTTGCCACTTAGCGCCATTGATACACCAAATAAAAGCGCAAACACAATAACTTGCAGCATGTTCCCTTTAGCCATTGCTTCGAATGGGTTAGTAGGGAACATATCGATAATCACTCGCGCTAAGGTAGGGGCTTCTTTAGCATTAAAGCTTGCATCTGATGGCAGTGCAATGCCTTGACCTGGGTTAAATAATAACGCTAGTGAAATAGCTACGGTAATTGCCACGGCAGTTGTAACTAAATATAAGCCAATTGATTTACCACCTAAACGGCCTAATTTTTTAGGATCGCTCAAGCTACACGTACCACATACAAGCGATACAAATACCAGCGGAACAACCAACATTTTTAAGCTGGCAATAAAAATTTGTCCGCCAACATGGAAAAGGCCATCTACAAAAAAAGCTTTAATTGGCAAAGAGAATAACCCAAGAGGAATTAGATAATCGTCTTCACCAGCTAATATAGCCTGAAATAAAAAGCCTACTGCAATACCCAGTGCCATGCCAATCATGATACGGGTAGTTAAACTCATTGAACGTATTTTAGACATATTCCCTAATCTATTTTTTCAAATTTGCCATAGACTACCAGCAAGGAAATATTTACTACAGAAAAAAATAGCCTTTGCGGAATTATTTACATAAAAAAGTGACAAAAAACTGTGATATTAGACTAAGTTATAGGTTAATATTAGGTAAACAACTATTAGTAAATAATAACAACGCTAGGGAGAGGTCCATGCCTTTAACGCGACTACTCAGCATTACACTATTTAGCATTTTGCTTTGCGCTTGTGGTGGTGGTGGAACAATCGAAAAAGACGGCACCATCGGAGATGATGGCGATTCTACTACAGAAACATCCACTTACACGGTAACTTTAAAAGGTTACTTACAATCTAGTGACACTGAGTCAAACACGGTCACAGCGGCTGCTCCTTTAGAGCTTAGAGCTACTTTAGAAGATGAAGATGGCGATGCAGTGTCAGGTGAGCGTATTACTTTTACCCTTGCTGACTCAATTGGTGAACTAAACCCTATAGCAGGTACAGCGTTAACCCAATCAGATGGTATAGCGATACTGGAACTTACCGCGGGTGAAAATGCAGGAGCTGGTGAAGTAACAGCAACCTATACAGTAGATGGCGAAAGTTACACCGATACGTTTGCATTTGAGTCGGATGGCGCACAATCAACAGATCCACAATTGAGTGTAACGCTTGTTGATTCATCTGGGGCTACGACTCGAAGTGTTGATTATTTAAACCCTGTTACCGCGCAGGTTGAACTATTAATTGATAATGAACCCGCTGCTTACCAATTAATTGAGTTTGTACTTACTGGTTTAGGGAGTATAAATCCTACAAATGGTACAGCTTTAACAAACGAACAAGGCATTGCAACAATTAGCTTGCTTGCAGGGACTGAAGCTGGGGCTGGCTCTATTGTGGCCACCTACACCGATAACGAAAATACTGTTTATAGCTCTGAAGGTTATACATTTACAACTGAAGGGGATGCGCCCATTCAAGGTGAATCATTAGACTTTTCTATCGGTTTAAGCCTTACCTCTTCAACGACGTTATCAGAAATTAGCACAATCAGCGCCGCAGATAGCGCAGTTGTTAAAGCAACTATTCTTGACGGAGATGGCGTTGAAGTTGAAGGGGCAGTTGTAAACTTCTCATCAACTTTAGGTAACTTAATACCAAGTATTGGTACTGCACTAACGAATGAAAGTGGTGTTGCATCAATTAACTTAACTTCGGGTACTGTAGAAGGTGCAGGCGTTATAACAGCCCAGTACGAAGGTGTTGAGCAAACGCTGGGTTTTTATACAAAAGGTGATGCTGTAAATCCAGACCAAAGTACTGCAGATATTAGTTTTTCAATCCTAGAAAATTGTCCAGCAGACTTTAAATCTCAAAGAGATGCAAGCCAGTGTGATCTAGTAACTAGTATCTCAGGTGATTCAACAGCGATTCTTTATATCGAAGTGACTAACGAGAATTCGACAACTCCTCTTACGCAAACTCTAGTAACAGCGAGTACAACAATTGGCTCAATCACACCTTCAACTGGCACGGCTATTACCGATGCAAATGGTATCGCACTTTTAGATATAGTTCCTGGTCAAGATGTAGGCGCCGGTGAAATTACTGTGTCAGTGCTCGATAGCGATTTAACTAAGGCATTTCAAATTGCTGCTGTAGATGTTGAAATTGCTATTAGCAGCTCGGTTGCAGACGATGAGCTATTAGCTGCAGGTGCAACAGCACTTATCTCAATTGAAATCTCAAAAGACGGTGAGCTATATACCACACCACTTACTGTTGAATTTTCATCTGGTTGTGTTGGCTCTGGCCAAGCACTTATAGATGAAACAGTAACCAGTATTGGCGGCTTTGCACGCTCTACATACCGTCCGCTTACTTGTGTGGGTGGGGATATAATTACGGCTACCGTGATCACCGGTGGCGATACGGTTTCTGCTAGTACCACTATAAATGTATCACCTGCCAATATTGGCTTTTTACAATTTGTAGAAGTGACTGAGCCAGTAATTGCATTAAAAGGTACGGGTGGTGCTGACAGAACTGAAATCTCTGAAGTAACATTTAAACTTGTGGATTCAAATGGCAATGATTTAGCTTCAAGAACGGTTAACTTTGAGCTGTCAACGGCAGTCGGTGGTATAACGTTAGGCACAGCCAGTGCAATTACTAATGCCAGCGGTGAAGTGACTACCTCAGTTCAATCGGGTTCAATTGCTACGCCTGTGCGTGTTATCGCATCTAGCGAAGAAGACGTAGATGGCGACAGGGTTATTGTAACCGCCCCTTCAGATATTCTTGTAATTAGTACAGGCATTGCGGATCAAAATAGCTTTTCGCTATCGCGTTCTATATTTAACCCTCATGCGTTAAATGTTGATGGTAATACGGTATCGGTTAATGCTCGCCTAGCTGATCACTTCAACAACCCTGTGCCAGATGGAACAGCTGTTAGCTTTATCACAGAAGGGGGCGTAATAGAGCCAAGTTGTACAACAACCAATGGTACGTGTAGCGTAACGTGGACCAGCAGTAACCCACGCCCGTTTACTGACTCTATGTATGAAAATACCATTACGCAAAAGTGTGATGGTGGCTTACCATGCCCATTAGGAATTTTAAATAATGACTTAACGGTAGATTTACCGTTAGGTGGACGTGCCACTGTACATGCTTATGCAATTGGTGAAGAAACGTTCTCTGATTTAAATGGCAACGGCTACTTTGACAGTGAAGACTTTTTTGATGATTTATTTGATATTCCGGAAGCCTTTATCGATAACAATGAAGATGGCACCTATGGCGGTAAAGATTGTAATGATGGAACCGACCCATGTTCACGCGATAACTCAACCGGTGATGAGTTTGAAGAATTTGTTGATTTTGATGGCAATGGTACATGGACCACAGAAAATGGCCTATACAACGGCTTACTGTGTCGTGAAGAAGACGAAGCCGCAGGTATTTGTAGTCGTCAAATGGTTAACGTATTTCAAAACCAAGAAATCGTAATGTCGGGTGATACTGCATACTTTAGGCTAGTTACATACGCGGATGATTGTTCTGCTATCGCGGGTGCAACCGCTTCAGAGGTACGTGTAAACAGCGACCCTGCAAGTCCACTTGTTCGCCGTGTGCAAAACGATCCCACTAGCGCAATAATGTGTCAGGTTGATGCAATAGATTTAACTCAAACTGCATCAGGCACTGCTAGCCTAGGGCTTACGGTATTTATAGCAGATATATATAACAACCCAATGCCTGCTGAAACAACCATCTCTATTGACACAGACAATGGTATTTTAACAGGTAGTGATAATTACACTTACCCTAATACAACAAGTATTGTGCCTGTTGGTTTATCATTTGGTATTACGCGTGAAGACTTAGATGGAGGAAATGAGCAGTTTAGTGGTATTTTAACCGTTACTGCCGAAGCGCCTTCAGGGTTGGAAAGTACGCTTTCTGTTAGCGTAACCGACGATTTATAATCGGTAGAATGTAAAAAATGCCAACCTTAAGGTTGGCTTTTTTATTTGTGTTCTATATATTCCACAGCAATTATTTTAAAAACACCGGTTTGTATAATTTAACAACAAAAATTGTTTGTTTATTCAGTAAATACTGAAAAGTTTGTATTAAAAGCTTGTAACAATAGGTGTTTGTAGATATACCTATAAATATTCGCGCCGTTTATGTCGGCAAAACACATTTAAATATTTGGTTAGAAATAGGCAACTATGGGCAAATCGCTAGTAATTGTAGAGTCACCTGCTAAGGCTAAAACAATTAATAAATACTTAGGTAAAGACTTCATCGTAAAGTCCAGTATTGGACATGTGCGTGATTTACCTACTTCAGGTTCGAACAAAGCTAAAGTACCGGCGACTAAAACGCCAGCTGAAGTTCGTAAAATGGAGCCTGAAGAAAAGGCAGCGTATAAACAGCAACGAGATTACACTAACTTAGTTGCACGTATGGGTATTGATCCTGAAAAAGGGTGGGAGCCACATTACGAAATTTTGCCAGGTAAAGAGAAAGTAGTTCAAGAGTTAAAAAAGCTGGCCGAAAATGCAGACCAAGTTTATCTCGCAACGGATTTGGATAGAGAAGGGGAAGCAATTGCTTGGCACCTTCAAGAAATTATTGGTGGTGAGCCTGAAAAATATAAACGCGTTGTATTTAACGAAATTACAAAAAATGCGATTCAACAAGCGTTTGAAACACCTGGTGAACTAAATACCGACATGGTATATGCACAACAAACACGCCGCTTCTTAGACCGTGTAGTTGGCTTTATGGTATCGCCATTATTATGGGCTAAAGTAGCGCGCGGGCTTTCTGCTGGGCGTGTGCAATCGGTTGCGGTACGTTTATTAGTAGAGCGCGAACGTGAAATTAAAGCGTTTATTCCAGAAGAGTTTTGGGATATACACGCCGACGTTAAAAATACTGAGTCACAATTACGCTTAGAAGTCACTAAACAAGCAGACAAGCCATTTAAGCCGGTAAATGAGGCTCAGGCTACAGCCGCAGTTAAAAGCCTTGAGACAGCCGAATATAAAGTAATAAGTGTTGAAGAAAAACCAAGCAAAAGCCGCCCAAGTGCGCCTTTTATTACTTCAACCATGCAACAAGCCGCCAGTACACGTTTAGGCTATGGCGTTAAAAAAACAATGATGCTTGCACAGCGCCTCTACGAAGGCGGTTACATTACTTATATGCGTACCGATTCAACTAATCTGTCAAAAGATGCAGTTGAAATGTGTCGTGATTATGTAACCCAAGAGTTTGGCGCAAAGTACTTACCTAAAGACCCAATTAGCTACAGCTCTAAAGGCAATGCACAAGAAGCGCACGAAGCGATCCGTCCTTCAAGTGTCACTGTACTTTCTGGGCATGTTGAAGGTGTTGATGCCGATGCCAAAAAACTGTACGAATTAATTTGGCGTCAGTTTGTTGCCTGTCAAATGGTACCTGCAGAGTACGACTTAACAACGCTTACTGTGGCCGCTGATGAGTTTCAACTAAAAGCAAAAGGGCGAGTACTTCGCTTTGATGGTTGGACAAAAGTGCAACCTGCGGTACGTAAAAAGAATGAAGAAGATCAATCGCTGCCAGCAGTAAAAGAAGGCGAAGTACTTAGTTTAATTGAGCTTGACCCTAAGCAGCACTTTACTAAACCGCCAGCGCGCTTTAGTGAAGCAAGTTTAGTAAAAGAGCTTGAAAAACGTGGTATTGGTCGTCCATCTACGTACGCATCAATTATTTCAACAATCCAAGACCGTGGTTATGTACGGGTAGAAAACCGTCGTTTCTTCGCTGAAAAAATGGGCGAAATAGTAACCGACCGTTTGGTTGAAAACTTCACTGATTTAATGAACTTTGATTTTACCGCAAAAATGGAAGGTCGTTTAGATGATATCGCCGAAGGCGAGCGTGTATGGACCCAAGTGCTTGATAAGTTTTATGCTGATTTTTCTACGCAATTAAACATAGCCAAAGATGAGCCAGAGCAAGGCGGAATGCGCCTTAATCAAATGGTCGAAACCGACATTGACTGCCCTACGTGTGGCAGAAAAATGGGTATTCGCACGGCATCAACGGGTGTTTTCTTAGGCTGTACAGGATATAACTTACCGCCTAAAGAGCGTTGTACAACCACTATGAACCTAGTATCAGGGGATGAAGCGGTTGCGGCAGATGTTGAGGACATTGAAACTGAAACATTAATGCAAATGAAGCGCTGTCCAATCTGTGAAACGGCTATGGACTCTTACCTAATAGACGAAACCCGTAAATTACATGTTTGTGGTAATAACCCGGCATGTGAAGGGTATATCGTTGAGCAAGGTACCTTTAAAATTAAAGGATACGATGGGCCTATTATCGAATGTGATAAATGTGGCTCAGACATGGAGCTTAAGTCGGGCCGCTTTGGTAAGTATTTTGGCTGTAACAACGAAGAGTGTAAAAATACGCGTAAGTTACTTAAAAACGGCGAAGCTGCGCCACCAAAAGAAGATCCTGTGCACATACCTGAGCTTGAATGTGAAAAGTCAGAAGCTTATTTTGTTTTACGTGACGGGGCTGCAGGTATTTTCTTGGCGGCTAACACTTTCCCTAAATCACGCGAGACGCGCGCGCCTAAAGTGGCTGAGCTAAAGCGTTTTAGAGAGCGTATTTCACCTAAGTTTTATTACTTAGCTGATGCGCCAGAAAAAGATCCTGATGGTAATTTAGCCGTAGTACGTTATAGCCGTAAAAATAAAGCGCAATACGTGATGACTGAAGTTGACGGAAAAGCCACAGGCTGGACCGCTCACTACGAAGCGGGTAAATGGGTAGAAGAAGCGAAGAAAAAAGCAGCGCCTAAAAAGAAAGCGGCTGCAAAAAAATCGCCAGCTAAACCTAAAGCAAAAAAAGAAGCTGAATAAACCTTAAAATTTATTTAGCCTAAGACAAATAAAAACCGGAATGCACAGCTTGTGTCATTCCGGTTTTTTTATGATTATATGCGTCGCAATGGCTTTATTAGCCGCATATTTTTTATTGTTTAGATTTGTACAGTAGATACTTTTTTGTAGCCTTCAGACTCTAATTCATCATTAACGCATTGAAGAACATAGCCAAATAGATCGTCGTTACTTACATCATCATCTTTAGCCCAATTTACACACATATCTGTGTATTCTTTAATTGTTTGTGCAGAAGCTACTGGTGCATCGTCTGCGATTGCAACCGTTGCAGAAACAGCAAAAAGTGGTGCAACTATTAATGCTAGCAATGCTTTATTCATTTGTTGATTCCTAAATAAATGGTTTAACGATTTAAATACATTTTAAAGCTGTATTTAAATAGTGCCCAATGCAGAACAACTCTGTTGGTGTAGTAATTTTTAATCGAAATTAAAATAAAAGATAACGAAAAATTTTTATCGTCAAGATGAGTAAATTACGCTTAAATAATTATATAAGTAATTGTGTTGTAATAAATTATAAGCTAAGGTCGCTTTTTTATAAAAAGATAAGTTAATGTCAGAACACCAAGCAAAACCAACCAGTACGCCTCGTAAAATACACAAAGTAGAGCAGGGCTTAGAGTCGTTTATATTTAAAGGGCGCTGGTTATTAGCCCCGTTTTTTATAGGCCTACTATTTGCTGTAATATTGCTATTAATAAAGTTTTTTAAGCAACTTTATTTAATGGGTATTGCCACTTTTAGTGCAACAAACCAAGAGTTATTAGTGGGTATACTTACCCTCGTTGATACCGCTTTACTGGCTGGTTTATTACTTATTATTATTTTTAGTGGTTATGAGAACTTTGTGTCAAAGCTTAATATTGAGGGCCACGAAGATAGGCCGTCATGGATGGGAAAAGTAGGTTTCTCAGGCTTAAAAATGAAGCTTATTAGCGCAATTGTTGCTATATCTGCGGTTGAGCTTTTAAAGGTATTTATTAATTCTAATATTCATTCAAGTGATGAGTTATTTTGGAAAGTGATTATCCATGTCACCTTTGTAAGCTCTGGCGTATTATTTGCGCTCACTGATTATTTAAATAGTAAAACACAATCACATTAGAAAGGTTAAGTTAGTGGTTTGGTGGCCGGTATTTCGTTTTAATACCGGCTATAGCAGCCCCACGATTTGAGCGCACAAAAAAGCCCGATAAAATCGGGCTTTTGAGCATTATACGTCAGGGCATTCTTATTTTACAAAAGCAAAGTAACAGTCAAAACCATTCATGTTTAGCTTATTACCATCTAAAGTAGCATTACAATGAGATAGTGAGTCATGCGCCTCAGTCACTGTTTTAGTCAACTCAAATGTTTGATTGGTATCAGCTAAGTTAAACACACATAACATAGTTTGCTCGTTTAGCGTTCTGTAAAAAGCGAGGATAGGCTCAGCAGTATCAATAAACTTAATATCGCCTGCTAATAACACAGTATGCTGTTTACGCCATGCCATAAACTCACGGTAGGCATTAAGTATAGAGTTTGCATCTTTATCTTGTACAGACACAGCCTGCTGCGTATGCGCGCTATCAACTGGTAACCAGGGTTTAGCAGCACTAAATCCTGCGTTTTGTGTGTTGTTACCTTCCCATGGCATTGGCGTTCTACAGCCGTCGCGGCCTTTAAAGTTTGGCCAAAAGGTAATGCCGTATGGGTCTTGTAGGTCTTCAAATGCTACAGAGGCTTCACCTAGCCCCAGCTCTTCACCTTGGTACATACATACGCTACCACGTAATGAAGCAAGTAGGGCTGTAAGCATTTTGCATTGTGCTGGGTTTATTTCACCATTTTGGCTCCAGCGGCTCGCGACACGCTCTACATCGTGGTTGCTAAACGCCCAGCACGGCCAACCTTCAGTCATGCGTTGCTCAAGGGTCTGTACGGTTTCTCTTATGTATTCACTTGAATAATCATCAGTGAGTAGCTCAAAACTATAGCCCATATGCAGCTTATCACCGCCTTGGGTATATTCTGCCATTGTTGCCAATGAATCTTCCGATGAAATTTCACCAAGTGATACAGTACCCGGGTATTTATTAAGTAGTGCACGTATGTCTTGCATAAACTCAATGTTTTCTGGTTGGGTGTTATTATAATAATGGTACTGAAACGCGTATGGGTTATCTTCACTAAAGCCACGGCCTTGGCGTTTATCTTTAGGCTTTGCAGGATTGTCACGTAATTGTGCATCGTGGTAGCAAAAGTTAATAGCGTCTAATCTAAAACCATCTACACCTTTTTTAAGCCAAAACTCTACGTTTTCTAAAACAGCTTTTCTTACATCTGGGTTATGAAAGTTTAAATCAGGCTGTTCGGTTAAAAAGTTATGTAAATAGTATTGACCGCGACGAGGCTCCCATTGCCAAGCACCGCCACCAAAAATAGATAACCAGTTATTAGGCGCTGTGCCATCTTCTTTAGCATCTGCCCATACGTACCAGTCAGCTTTATCATTGTTTTGGTTTTCGCGGCTATCTAAAAACCATTGATGTTGGTCTGATGTATGGCTTAACACTTGGTCAATAATAATTTTAATGTCGCGTTTATGTGCTTGATCTATTAACTCATCAAAGTCGTTTAGGTCACCAAATATGGGGTCTATATCGCGATAGTCACTTATGTCGTAGCCAAAATCTTTCATTGGAGATTTGAAAAAAGGAGAAATCCAAATAGCGTCAACGCCTAAGCTTTTAATGTAATCAATGCGATTAATTATCCCTTTAAGATCACCAATACCATCGTTATTGCTGTCTTGAAAGCTTCGCGGGTAAACCTGATAAATAACCGCACCTTTATACCACTGCTGTTGGGCCATGCTTTTCTCCGTCGTTCCACACAGTATTTATATTGTTATTAGTTTGATTGAAACAATCACTAAATTTTCAAAAAGCATACGTGAAGGGTGCTGCTCTGTAAAAAGTCTGCATACGTATGCAGCTAATTTACTTACATAAAAGCGGTTTTAGCTAAGCGGAAAGTTACGCATAAAAACCGCTGCAGCACTTTTACCAATCATGTTTATTTATGTGTAACTAAAACAACTGGCTATTTTGGTGCTTATTTTTAAAGGGCTGCACAGCTTTGGTGATTCCACTCTTTGGTCAGACCAATTTAATCTGATAATCTTTACAAAAGATAAGCGTGTAAATTTATAAAAAACCTTTAATTAACGCTATTTACAAACGATGACACAGGAATTTCAGTTAAACTATTGATGTATTTTTATAATGATAATAAATTACTAAGTTGCACCAAAATAAAACTACTTAAAACAGTAGGTTAAAGTCTTATTTGTGAACTCATTGTTAACTTTTAGCGTTTTGCATAGTACTGAATACGTATGCATAAAGTTGTTAATAAAATAATTCGAGCGTTAATATTGATGCTGACAACAAAATTAGCTCGCCTGTTTGACTATCACTCAAATAAAGAAGCGAGTATCACAATATGGGTAACGGGAAAAACATCATGTCTATGTTCAAACCAAGTATATTAACGTTGGCAATGGCTACTGCAGGATTAGCAAGCTTTGCCTCTGTAGCAGCACAAGAAGATACAGTTAAAAATGATGACGTTGAGGTTATCGAAGTAAAAGGCTTTCGTGGCAGTGTTGTAGAATCAATCAACACAAAGCGTTTTTCTACTCAAGTCGTTGAGTCAATTTCAGCTGAAGATATAGGTAAACTTCCTGACTCGTCTATTGCTGAGTCTATTGCACGCTTACCAGGTTTAACGGCGCAGCGCCTAGATGGTCGCGCAAGTAGAGTATCAATTCGTGGTTTTGGTGAAAACGAAAGTGGCACCACATTTAATGGCCGCGAGCAAGTATCTATTGGCGATAACCGCGGCGTAGAGTTTGACCTTTACCCATCAGAAATTATGAGCGGTGTTACCGTTTATAAAACACCTAATGCAAGTATCGAAGCAGAAGGTATTGCCGGTGTTATTAACATGCAAACCGTACGTCCTTTAAGTAAAGGTGAGCGTGTATTTCAAGTTAATGGCCAGTACGAGCAAACTAGCTTTGATAAACTAAACCCAGACGGTAACGACGATGGTTACCGCGGTACTATTTCATACATTGATCAATTTGCAGATGACACCATAGGTGTTGCGTTTGCACTAAATACCATGAGCTCTCCAAATCAAGAAAAACGTTGGAACGCTTGGGGTTACCCTGAATTTACTGCTGATGATGGTCAAACGTACTCTATATTAGGGGGTGCAAAACCATTTGTACGTTCATCAACCCTTGAACGTGACTCAGCAATGCTCGTACTAGAGGCCGCGCCTACAGACAAATTAAACATGACGTTTGATGCGTTATATGTTGATTTTACAGATGAAAAAATCTTACGTGGTATCGAAATTCCATTCGCATGGGGTCAAGGTTCGATTGACCCTGCAAGCGTAGCTGTAGATGACGCAAGTGGTTTTATTACCAGTGCGGTAACAAATGGCCAACGTGTGGTTGTGCGTAACGACTACGAAGAGCGTGAAGCAGAATTAACCGCGTTTGGCTTTAACACTAAATACGATATTGATGATTCATGGTCAGTAGAGTTTGATGCAAGTTACTCTCAAGTAGACCGTAAAATTTGGAGCCTTGAGAGCTACTCTGGCACAGGCCGAGGCGATGCTCGCGGTGTTGCAGATAACCTAGGTTACACATTTAACGGTGGTAAT